>CALEKV010000033.1 GCA_937902525.1 uncultured Candidatus Saccharibacteria bacterium
GGTGAAGGATATAATGTTATGGAGCAACAGCTGTTGCTTGACATTGTTTTAGGCGCGACGCCCGTAGAAAAAATCGATATCACCAAGATGAAGGAGCTCGTTAAGCAGCATGCCGACCAAGTGACCGAGAAAGGTGGCGAGAGTAATTTTGATACAATCCGCGATCAGTTAAAAGCCCAGGTAATGACGATAGACCAAGAGGCGGCGGCTAAGTTAGCCAAGGCCGAGGTTGCCAATAAAGCGGCCAATGCCGCTGCAGCTAAGGAGCAATCAGAGGGAGCGACGGCTGAAACGGAGGCTTCGCCAGAGGTTAAGCTATGAGGCGACCGCTAGAAATCAAGGCCGAGGAGCAATCTATGCGCACCATCGTTAGCTTGACTAGTGCCCTGGAGAGCCTGTCTAGCATGAAAATCATGCAAACCAAAAACAAGGTGACTATCAGCAATCAGTTTTTTAGTGAAGTTTGGAATATATATAAGCAGATTCGTGTCGATGTGATGTTTAACTTTGGCCGCGGCTATGACAAGGTGGCGATTGATAAGGAAGTGTTAATTTTAATTACGGCTCCTAGCGGACTGACTGGCGACATTGATCAGCGTTTGATCCGCGAGTTTCGTCAATACTACAACCCAGAGCGCCACGACATTATAATACTTGGGCATCATGGTGCTCTCCAGCTAAAACAGGCGCATATTGACTATGATCAGTATTTTGACCTACCTAAAAAAGACTACGTCAATGTCGATCCGTTAATCGCGTCTATTAAAAAATATGCGCGCAGCCGAGTGTTTTACCAGGACTATGTTTCACTTTCCCAGCAAGCCATTAAAAGCCTTGATATTAGTGATGCAATATCAGCCATGGGTAAGGTCGCTGACTTGGAAACGGTCGAAACTGACAAAATTACTGAAAAAACGTACATCTTTGAACCGAGCGCTTACGCGGTGGCAGCTTATTTGGAGACTGCCATGGTGCGCTTAATGCTGACGCAGTTTATTTACGATAGCCGGTTGGCGCAATTAGCCAGCAGGTTCAGGGCAATGACAGCGGCTAAAGAACGCTCAATCGAAACGGCCAACGATTTACATACGCAGTATAGTCGCGCTAAACGTGCAGTAGTTGATGTGCGTCTAAAGGAGAGTTTGGCTGGATTGAAAAAGATACGCGCGGGAGGTGAAACATGAATCAGTCCGTGGAAAGCAAGGGAGTCATCCGGGTCCTGCGTGACCTAGTAATTAAAATTCAGTTCGATCAGAGTATGCCGGAGCTGAATGAGATGCTGCACGTAGACAATCAAGCGCGCACGCCATTAATTGTTAATAGTCTGGAGCATGGTGACACCGCGGTCTGTTTGAATATCGGAGGGGATCGTAGTATTAAAAAGGGCGATACTGTCACTCGTAGTGGTCAACAACTGGTTATTCCAGTTGGTGACGCCATGGTGGGCCGAGTGTGGGATGCGATGGGCCGACCGATTGATGGTAAGCCAGCGTTGACGTCGGACGTGTTAGCGACTATGCCAAAGCGCCCGATTTTTGCCCCGGCCTTTCAGGAGACTTCATTGAAAAGCCGCCCTGACGAAATATTGGAAACTGGCATTAAAGTATTAGATTTTTTCACACCTTTTGTTAAGGGAAGGAAAATTGGCATTGTTGGCGGTGCTGGCGTTGGTAAAACCGTGCTGACAATGGAAATGATTAACAATGTGGCGGTTGGTTCGGGCGCGCTCAGTATTTTTGCCGGTATTGGCGAACGTATTCGTGAAGGCCACGAACTTTACAAGACACTTGAAGATAATGACTTATTAAGAACCACCGCCATGTTTTTTGGACAGATGAATGAAAATCCGGTGCAGCGGTCATTGATTGGACTGAGCGCCATTACCTTGGCTGAATATTTTCGCGATGATCAAAAAAAGGACATCTTGCTGTTCGCCGATAACATGTATCGTTACATTCAGGCGCGTAACGAGGTGTCGACGATTATTGACCAAACTCCGGCAGAAGGTGGTTACGAACCAACTATTTTTAGCGACGTTAAGGCTTTGCAGGACCGCCTGACATCAAATGAAAACGGTTCGATTACTGCGCTACAAACGATATACGTGCCAGCTGATGATTTAAGCGACCCAGCGGTGCAGATGATTCAGCACGAGCTGGATAGCATTATTGTGCTTAGTCGCGCGGTGGCGGCACAAGGAATTCGGCCGGCGGTAGATATTAATGCCTCAAGCTCTAGCCTTATGACGCCGGAAATAGTCGGTGAGCGCCATTATCAATTAAATGTGCGCGTGTTGGCGATTTTGCAAAAGTACGAATCGCTAAAAGGAATCATCGCTATTATTGGCGAAAGTGAGCTTTCCAGTGAAGACCGAGATGATTATAATAAGGCCAAGAATTTGATACAGTTCTTTTCCCAGCAGTTTAATGTGATGGAAAAATTATCTGGCATTCCGGGTGAGCATTTCACTAGGGAGCAAACACTGAATGGAATCGAGGAGATTATTGGTACGTGAACGAGCAGATTGACGCCAAGCCAGCCGCCAG
Source organism: uncultured Candidatus Saccharibacteria bacterium (assembly GCA_937902525.1). Taxonomy (GTDB): domain Bacteria; phylum Patescibacteriota; class Saccharimonadia; order Saccharimonadales; family Saccharimonadaceae; genus Saccharimonas. The sequence goes on from CALEKV010000033.1 coordinate 2,547, forward strand.
TGCCGATCGGTTGACGATGGCGGTTAAAGTGTATGCATCCACCAAGGTGTACTTTGATGATGTAGCCTATGGGGTAAGCGCCGTAAACGCTGTTGGGCCGTTTGATATTTTGCCGCGCCATCATAACTTTCTTTGCATGCTTGTACCAAGTAACTTGACTGTGCATGCAACTGATGGCGATAAGACCATCCACGTAATACGAGCACTTATGCACGTTAAGGCTGATCGCGTCGTGGTATTTTTAGATGTTTAGTTGCTAATAAAATAGTCAAAAGCGAACGTCTGGTTGGCGGGTGCCGGAGCAGCGGCGCAAATGTTAAAGCTGGTTTGATTACGATTGACGTAATACTGGGTTTGACCAGCAGCTGCACCAACAGGACTAACAATGACACGCGGTTGGTTGGTGAAGGCTTGGCTAAAGTTGATTTGCACCATGCAACCCGCCGTTGGGTTGTTGCCAGTGTTGATGTTGACTGTGCCGGAGGTGTCAGACCCGTTGATAGAAGCCGATCCGCCACTGCCTAGCGCGCTGGCGTTGATGTCGCGCCTTGGCGATGGACCGGTGAAGCTGATGTGGTTTGGTATAACAAGGGTAGCGTTGCCGCTCAAAATCAAACGCGTGGCGGTAATTTCGGAAGCCGTTATGGCGCCACTAAAGGTGGAAGCCCCAGAAACGCTGAGGTCGCGCATGGTCGTGGATCCCTGCACGGCGGCGTTGCTGGCAACTTGCAGAGTGTTGGTTTGCGCGTCGCCCAAGTTGGCTGTGCCTGAAATCGTTAGGTTTGGCGCTTGAATATTGCCGCCAGTTTGCAGGTTGCCTGCCACGTTTAAATCGCCGCGCATTAATGTTTGCCCGGCAATGATGGCGTTACCCTGGATAGTTAAGGTTTGGGCTGTATCTCCTACGCTTGCATCGGTATTGGCAAGTTGTTTGAGCGTTTCCGTGCTTAGCTGTTGGCGAGCAATATCGGGCTGCTTAGGGGCTTTTTGACTATTTAAGTAGGCCACAGCGGCAATGGTGGCCGTCACAACCAGTAGTAACGAAAACAATAATATATACACGTTAATTTTTTTGAAAAACTGCTTAAAGGGGGAAGTTTTTTTGACTGCCGGTTTATCGACCGCTGTGTCAACCTTACCCATTGGCTGCTCGTTCACACTAGCTTGAGCCTCATTTAGGTCTTCAGGTGTTCGGCTGAGAGCATCAGCGGGCGCTTGCTGAGTGAAATTGTCGGCAGCAGTGACTTCATTAGGTGCTGGCTCGTTTTGTTCTGGGGTCGGTTGATTATTTGGTTCCATAGCGTGTTGGTTATGATAATGCTTATGTAATGAGTGTAACATTATTGTACCTACCTATCCAGTTGAGTTTTAGCTGTCATTAGGGGATAATGGTAGTGATTATTATGCACAATCGCAGTGGATGGTGGTGGATTAGTGTGGAAGTGCTTGCCGTGGCACTGGTTTGTTTTGCTGCCGGTACTGCGTATGCTAACGCTTCCAGCTCGACAAACTTTCAAGTGACCGAAATGGAGTTTGGCGCTGGCTCGTCACAACAAAACTGCTCCGGCCAATACTGTGCTACCGCAACGATTGGTGAAGTGTCTGCCAATGACAGCGCTAGCGCTCATATGGCAGCGAGTTTTGGTGCGGTTACGCCAGACGATCCACTGCTTGAAATGATAGTAGAACCGGGCGTGTCAAACTTAGGCGTTCTGGGTGCGGAAAAAACGGCAACAAAAACCAGTATTGTTCGTATTCGCAGCTATTTAAGCAATGGCTACACCTTGCAAATAGTGGGTGATCCGCCAAAATATCAAGGGCATACTTTGGCCACACCAGCCACACCAACTGCATCGGCAATGGGCACGGAGCAGTTTGCGCTGAATGTGGTCGCTAACACGGTACCGGCGGTGGGGGTGGCGCCAGAACAAGTACCTTCAGCGGCAATCAGTTTTGGCGAACCTCATGCTAGTTATGCCACTCCAAATTTATTTAAGTATACCAGCGGCGACGTGATTGCCCTCAGTAATAGCGCATCGGGCCAAACCAACTACACTATCAGTATGATCGTTAACGTTTCGAACACCACGCCAGCTGGTCATTATACGAGCGATTTTTCTGCGGTCGTGGTACCGACTTACTAGATAATGCTAGAAATTAAAAATTGTGGATAAAGTTGCTTGCGTTTATCATGTCGTTAATGGTAAAATGCGCATATACCCTTGTAGAGGGACAACAAATATAAAAACTAACAATTAAAAGGAGACATGTAAACATGTACACACTCAAGTCAATTGCTCGACGTGGTTCGCTGCTTGGGGCTGCGGGTGCTTTAGTAGCATCCACGTTCCTACCTGCGCTAGCCTACGCCGATACGTTGAACCCCTTAACTGAGCGCTCACTGTTGCTCAGTAGCTCTGCGTCTGGATATCAAAATTCAGACGGTGCCGGCAATTCTGCTGGCGCGCCAAACGCTATCGGTGAAAACTATGCGCCAGCAGGCTCGGGTCCAAACGGTCAAAAAACCGGTGAGACCTTTAGCTTTAAGGTGAGTACTAACAGTGCCGGAACGGGCCGCCCAATCAAGGCGCTAACGTTCCAGTATTGCACCACGGCAGCAGGTGTGTGCCAGGCGCCTGGTGATAACACTGGTGATGCCCGAGGCGCGAACACCCGTGAAACAAACGCTGTCGCCTTTCCTAGCAAGCGAAGCGACCTTGACGTAGTGGGTGCCTTCACTGCTGGGTCCGCTGCGGGCCAGTTCCAGGTGTTCGAAGGCGCCACTGATGTCACGAGTGGTTGGACGATGAGTTCATCTAATGTCGAAGACGACGCACATTCAGGCGCTTTGACCGGTAAGAATAACTTCATTACCCTAGTAAACGCGACGGGTATTTCGCCGGTGAATGAAGAGCAAATTCGTGTGATCTTCAAGGCTTCTGAGTCTAACTACATTACTAACCCAGGTTCAGGTGCGTTCTTTGTCAAAATCAACACCTACGACAGCGAATTGACAGCTGACCACATCCCAGCCGTACCCGCAGCCACCAATACGCACATTATCGATGGTGGTGTGACGGTCGCGAATGTGATGACGGACTCAATCCACATTACTACCAAGGTCCTTGAAACGATGGCTTTCTCGGTTGGTACGCGTAACCGTGACACTGTACAAATTGCTGTGAACGGCCAGCCAGGCTACGAAGGCCCTGCGGCGGTCCACGGAACCTGCGACCCTATCCAGGCGATTGCTGGCAACCAACTGCAGCTTGGTAACCCAGATGCCGAGTACTCACTAGAAACCGGCAAGACATGGGACGTTAACTCGTACTGGCGCCTGTCATCCAACTCCTCTGGTGGCGCAACTGTGTACTACTCTGGTAATACACTTGCGAACACCGTTGGTGACGAAATCGCTCCAATCGGCGCAACGAAAGCTGCTAGCACACAGGGTACAGAACAATTCGGGCTTGCGTTCGTCGACGCTGGTGCTGATACCTTTGACACTGCTTTCACTGATTTAATCACCGCACAACCTACTCGCTTTAGGCTCCCAAGCTTGACAAGCGACAGCCTTGCTCCAGGCACCAACTATGCGGACGGCACGGGTAAGATCAACCCTGATGGCCTAGAAACAGGAACTGCAGCCTTTGCCTTTGAAAAGGAAAGTAACACAGTGCCTCGCGTGATCGCAACGAACAACACTAACGTCATTAGTTGTGCGACCGCAAAAATGCGTTACATCGCAAACATCGGTGCCGATACGCCAGCAGGTGTATACACCACCAAAATCAACTACCTTGCTGCTCCTCAATACTAAATCAGCGCATGGTATAGCAAATACAGCCGGTCCACTTTTGGGCCGGTTGTTCGCTAGTTGGTTACAGGCGCTACATATTGCGGCCGTAATTTAGTACAATGTAAGCATGAGGTCTTGGCTGTTTCGCCAGCATAGCCGTTACTCCAGGTGGCGGGTATTTTTCACAGAGGAACTATTCTCGT
>CALEKV010000034.1 GCA_937902525.1 uncultured Candidatus Saccharibacteria bacterium
TCCCCGGAGCAGTCCGCGCATATTTTTGAAACAGTTAATTCATTGCGCGTGCGGACAAGTGAATTTGCCGGGCTTTTCAAAACAATCGACCCACAACTTGCCTGGGCAACGGAAAAAGCGTTTAATGAGCGCGTTACAGATGCGCTAACATCATTGCAAGAAGTGGCCGTTAAGGGGAGCTTGCATGAGGATGTCGCACCACACCGAAATAAGCCAGACTACGTGCACGATGGTCGATTTGACATTGATGTGAACTCGATCGACGAAGCGATGGAAATTATTGATGGTTTAGAGCAGACTTTTGGTGCCATGCATAATATCATTACAGCCGATGACTTGAAAATTACTAAGGTTAATAATCACAATGACCAGTTTGTGCTTTATAGGCTTATGAGCGAAAGCGCTGGTAACATGCTAATCTATATCCGTCCACAGGGCGCGTATGGCTATGATAAGCAGATGGAATATGGTAACTCGAAAGGGATTGAGGCGTCAATTAACCTTAGGGTGAATCCTGTCAATCCGCATAAGATACTCATGCCAAAAGATCCAGGAGCGGTTAGTATCCGTTTTGATCATGAGGGACGCTTGGTAAGCGAGTCACCGGATAGTGACAGGCGCGACCCAACACGCAAAGATGGACTTATGTCTGCAGACGTTAGCGCAGGTTTTGGCAATCCAAAGACGCTACCGGTCCGTATTGGCAGGTTTATCGCCGCCGGCAATCGCATTAGGGCGCGCCACATAGGCACAGCCGACTCACTCCATCACAATACAAACCATTTTGATCAAGACAAATACGGTGACGCTGATGGATTTGCACACTTGGCGCGGAGTGTTATTAGGCAGATTGAGCTATTAAAAAAGGCATTGAGCGTTAAGAATACCGGCAAAATGGCTACTCGTCATGCGTTTGAGCTAGCTGAGCTGCCAAAAGCTGCATAATTTGGCGCATCGCTTTGGCAATGGCGGGGCTATCTATAGGGAAGTAACAATGGTGCCTTGACTGTTGTCGTAGTCGCCCAGGCAATAACCAGACACCATGTTTATGAATGTGCCTTCTGGAACCGGCATCACAGTCCCATCTTGTATCGCATATTCTATTGCCTCATTACTTAAAAACGGTGGAACACGGCTGCCGTCGTCGTTATTGCCAGTGGATATTGTTATGTGAGGATATGCTTCGCCGGGGATCTCAATGTCGACTATTGCCGCCTGTACTTTACGAGCGTTATCAATAACGTGCCCAAGAACCCGAACTTTGAACGTTTCGCCTACTGGCAGGGTATCGGTGGCGGGTGGATTGGGATCCC
>CALEKV010000035.1 GCA_937902525.1 uncultured Candidatus Saccharibacteria bacterium
TACGAGATCCCGAAACGTGACTGGAGTTCAGACGTGTGCTCTTCCGATCTGCTGGAGCGCCTTAAACGCCCACTCCATGGCATCAATCATTACTTCTTCGGGCACTTCTTCGGCGCCGGCTTCTACCATGGTGATACCGTTACCGGTACCGGCTACCACTAGGTCAAGGTCGCTGGCGGCGCGCTCTTCGGGGCTCAAAAATGCCTTAAACTCACCGTTTACGCGGCCAACGCGCAGGCCCGCTACTGGGCCATCAAACGGCGTGCCAGTCAGCATTAACGCGCTGCTTGCGGCAATCATCGCTACCATGTCGGGGCGGAACGTTGGGTCCATACTAAGCACGGTGCTTACCACCTGTACCTCTTGGCGGTACCCTTTAGGGAACAATGGCCGGATAGGGCGGTCAATTAGGCGGCCAATCAAAATGGCATCGTCGCTGGGGCGGCCTTCGCGTTTAATAAAGCGGCTGCCGCTAATTTTGCCGGCTGCATAAAATTTTTCTTCATAGTCGATGCTGAGTGGAAAATAATCCAACACCACTGGGCGCGTGCCCACGCTTACGCTGCCAAGCACCGTGGTGTCGCCATAAGTGACCAACACGCTGCCGGTTGCCCTAAAGCCAACGCGGTTGACCTCGAGTGTTAGTGTTTTACCGCATAGCTCTGTGGATACGCTAAAAATATCCTTGCCGTTAGGGTTAATAATCTTGCTCATAAAAGCCTCCTTTAATAGTTCTCACTCGCCTTTCTGCTTCGCGAATAAGTAACGGGTAGAAAAATTTGTGCTAAACAAATCCTGCTATCCACCACTTACTCCTGAGTGATGATGCTATTATAGCACACCTACGTCTTTATGAGCCGAGCGAGGCCGTCACGAGCCGCCTCCATAACGGGCAGTGAGCCATTAGTACGTTCATAATCACCATACACACTCCTAGCGGGCGTATTACGAACCGATTGTTGAGCACTGTGTGTAATAGTTGACAGGCCGAGGCCGGCTATTTTTGACGGCATAGACACTAAATGTTCAGACCCTATCCAAATCATGGGATGAGTCAACTTGTCGCCGCTGACCTTTTCATACATCTGCATAAAAAGGCCCATCTTTGCCAACATATACCATTCACGCATCACTACACCAACGGCTAGGTTTATCTCAGTAGCTAAAGCGAATCCCTCATCACCCGCTAGTGCCCTGGGGCGAAGTTCATCAAATATAAGATTGAAGTCTAACAAGTCACGCTCATAAGGGGTACCCCCGGCAGGTATCTCGGGAAACATAACTGGCTTGCGACAGCTAGCAAGAATCTTTAATTGCCGCATTTTATATTGACCCAACCTGTCTATTACGTCTTTTGAAACCTCCATGCCCTTGCCTGCTTCACACACGTTCCAAAACAAATCTTGCTCTTCTTGTTGCACACCATATCCTTCTAGAAAAACCGAGTCGCATGTTCCAAGTACTGTTTGAGCTTCGCGTGCGTTCGTTTCATCGGCGTCACCATGATTATCACCAAAAATGGTTATATGTATGTCTGGGTTATTTCGGAGATAATTTAGGCCCTCCCGAAGACCTGGTTGCATCTCTAATGAACGTGGCGGCCGATCTGGCAAAAAATCCTCACCCGTAAAAGGATCTCGTAAACTAATCCAGTCATCACCCCACTTCTCATATGAGGTATTATGCTGGCGTACTTGTCGTTCTGAAATGCTCATTTTTTGTTTTTAGTACTATGTGAACTAATGTGTATATAATAGCAAATTTTTACTATTTTGTCAATAGTTTTGCGCAATAAAATGTTACGATGCAATTTTGCTCCCGTTGTACTTTCTTTTTTACAAGTTTAAGCGGCAATTTTTTGATGGTTGCGGTTACTTGATGTACCTAGCGAGTACGAGCCCACGGTTTGCGGTTGGATACCGGCAGCAGGACGCTCTGTTACAGAATGTAAGCCGCCACTCAGCGTCACCCTGTTAGGCGCAGGGGCTTGTTGTGCATGGCTGGTGCCGCCTACGGCGTACGGCGCAACCGTCTGGCTGTTAACGGCGTGCGTATCACCTGACCCGCGGGCAGCTATGGGATCATACATGAATTCCCGCGCCATAGTGGCCGCGGTATCCTTAACGCGTTTCATTTCGCCCCTTGCGGCCGTCACCAATCCAAGCGTTTTAGCTACATCTTTTTGTAGATCCTCACCAGACTCCGCACCATCTGCCAACGGGGAGTTTTCGGCAAAACGCAGCTGTTGCCGCGCTTGCCGAACAACAGTGTGGATTTGCTTTTTTTGTGCTTCGTACTGCCGGTAAAGCTGTACCATAACTGGTGAATCTTCCGACCATACGGCTTTTTGCTTCAAGGCAAGCTCGCCCGCAAAGCCGCTATCGAGCCTTTGTACCACACTTGCAAGCAGTTTATCGGCATAGAGCAATGTTTGACTATTTACTTCACCCTGCAGTAACCGCCCCACCTCTCCGAAGGACGCGTCCATTTCGGCCATATGCTTTTCCGCACTGCGACCAATCATTGATTCGTCTAATCGCATATTAATGTCCGATTCAGCCGGGACAAACGGCTCCTGACTCGGTGCCACCTGTTCTCGCAGACTGTTCAAAGCCGTAGGGTTATGGCTAAGTTCGTGAATCACTTGCTCGGCAACCGGGAGCATCCCGATTGGCAGTTTTCTTCCATCCAGGCTAATAGCATGCCGGCCGGCAATTGATCGTATTGTCAACTCATGGTGCGGTTGATTATTGGTTGCTTCCTCAGGGTTTAAAATAATCTTGACTTCTTGTGACCCATCTTGCATTTTCGTCGAAAGTACCTCTGTGCCGTCAGGAAGCTGCGACTTGGCTTCTTCACCAATCACTAGCCCTTCCCCGTCATGAATTACCTCTGTTGTCGATGGGTTTTCGGCCTGCACTTGTTCAGCCATAGTGTCGGCTTGGTCGGCAATGATACCGGCCTGCTCGTTGGTAGGCTCAGTTTCAGCTTCCTCACCATCATCCAGTTCATCCTTTTCTGCTACCGGGAACGCCGGCACATCACCGAAAGTCGCATAGTTTTCCCAAAAAGCATCGTCGTCATCGTCATCTGGTGCTACATCCATCTGGACCGGCTGATCCCGGTAATGCACGTACTCATCCTGGTTAACAAGATAGCTTGCGCCGTCTTTTTGGACTTCGTGATAGGCGGATGAATGTGATGGAAGTTTTTCAGACATATGTTTGTTTTTATTATGTGCTGATTCGATGTTAGCATAAACTTTACTAAATGTCAATAAGAGCGCCTGACCGCACCGCTACCGGGCGCTTTATGGCCCACTGTGTGCCGCAAGTTTGCCAAAAAAGGGCTACGGTAATTCTACGTTTTGCTTGGCCCATTCAAGTGCCTGGCGGGTACGTTCGCGAGCCTCAATAGCCTTGCGCGTCGGGCGGTCGTCGCCCCACCATAGCCGCCATGCCCAATCATCCGGGTTTAAGCATTCCAAATTATCTTCGTGCACATAATGCCCGTTCACAAACTGAAAATTACGCTCCGTATAAACATAAGAATACCCGCTGCGCTCCAGCGCAATCCGGCTTGCCTGATTCGCTTGGGCAACTGCCGACTTTAAGCGAATTATGCCTAGCTGCTTAAATGCAAAATAAGTTCGGGCTTTATGCGCCGCACTCGCAACGCCCCGTCCCCAGTACTGAGTATCGGCAATACTAATCCCGGTGGTTCCTTGCGTAATATTTGGCTGCGAAGCCACATGCGGCCCAATTTCATTAATTGAGGTTGCACCGATTAGTTTCCGGTTTTTTCCTTCAACTACCCAGATTCCCCACATGAGATCCTTTACCTTCTTGGCGGCCTTATCGTACCAGTCTTGCTCAAGGCCATCTGTTTGCGCCATGTTAGCCATACCCATGTAGCGCAACACGCTTAGCCGCTGTTGCCCGCGAGTGAGCTGCGTTACTTCATCGCGCTCAAAAGGGGCAAGCTCAACATGCATGCCCGTTGCAGTTTTGAATTTCATGATTGGCCCAAATGACATAATTTAACTCCTTTTGTGTAGTATACTAACACAAAAGCATTTTATAATGAAACGTTTGCGACTATATTATGCAGATGTGTGCGTAAACGGAGTATACCGGGTACGAAACCATGGCCTTGTCACCCTTTTGAAATGTTATAACGGCACTATGCTTAACCCGCGCCGCCTGCAATCGCGCCGTTAGTTCATCCCTAGTTAATGCGTTCAGAGTTCAGCAAAACCAATTACTTTAAGATCATCGTTGAGCGTATGATCCTGCCGGTGGATAGCGCCGGCTTCGTTGCCGCCGACCGTAGTTAAAATGCCGTTTGCGTACGCCAAAACAAAGTTAGTGTGCTGGCCGTGCGGGCCATTGCCATCATAAATCGCGATATCGCCAACCTTTGGCACGTAACCATCACCATACGGATGCCAGTTGCCTTTTTGCTTAAAATAATCGCGCAATGTCACGGTGCCCGGAATACGCCAACTACCACTATGCGGATTAGTAAGCGGCGTGCCGTTTGCCCGTGCGACCCAGCTGACAAAATCGGCACACCAAGGTTCGGTGATGCCTTCGCTGTATTTTGTGCCACTCGGCTGGGCCTGGTACTCGGTCTTAATTATATCGACAAGTTTTTGCTGCGCGGTCGTCAATTCCCCATTGGCATACAAAGGAAATTGCGGCGAGTGAGTTGTCATAAGATCAACCGTGTTTATGATTTCTCTGGCATGTAGCGCGCCATAACCAACGAGCCCAATTGCAGTTAGCGTGGTAATAATGAGTGCCCACAGCCGCCACGACTTGTTAGCTGGTTTTTTAGCTTCCATAGCCTTAGTATACTAAATACTCCCCTTTCGGGGAGCTTAGCGGCTACTTACGTAAGCCGAGTTTGTCGAGCAATGCTTTGTACGCGTTGAAATCGGTCGCTTCGAGGTATTTGAGGAGCTTTTTACGCTTGCCTACCATCTGAATCAGCCCACGGCGCGCCATGTGGTCGTGCTTGTTGAGCTTTAGGTGTTCAGTCACCTCTTTGATACGAGCCGTCAAAACCGATACCTGAGCCTGTGGGCTCCCGACATCGTTTTTTGCAACCTGAGTCAAAGCAATTGCCTTAGCTTTGTTATCTTTTGTTATCATAGTGCCTAATTATAACAGAGATGTATTGCAGTTGCAAGTCTGTTCACTGCACCCCAAAGTCCTCCAAAGTTTTGGCGCCGGCCACATCCCAATCAGCAATTTTTGTGCGTCTAAGCTGCGTACAGTAGGCGCCCGTACCAAGCACCGCGCCAATATCCGCAGCTAGGCTACGGATATACGTGCCACTGCTGACGTGCGTGCGGATTTGAAGATAGGGCCACGTGTAATCAAGGAGTTCCAGCGAATAAACAGTCACCTGCCTGCTTGGCATTTCAATGTCATGCCCTTTGCGTG
>CALEKV010000036.1 GCA_937902525.1 uncultured Candidatus Saccharibacteria bacterium
TCGCTACCTTAGGACGGTTATAGTTACCGCCGCCGTTCACTGGGGCTTCAGTTCGTACCGTGAAGCACTCCCCTTAACCTTCCAGCACCGGGCAGGAGTCACCCCCTATACATCCACTTTCGTGTTTGCAGAGTGCTGTGTTTTTGATAAACAGTTCCGTGGGCTCTTTAGCTGCGGCCCCCCATATCGTTAGATACATTGAGTCTCAGTTTTAAGCTTAGAATTTAATCTTGTTGACTATCTCAGTAAGAAGTTTCGTTAAAATTATAAAAGGTATACTCATTTAATTTAACCGTTCTCTATTCATTCGCTTAAACCTGACAATATACCCACCGAAATGGGGGGCAGACCTTATTCCGAAGTTACGGTCGCTGTATTGCCGAGTTCCTTAGCGAGGGTTCTCTCGTAAGCCTGAGTCTACTCGACTCGAGCACCTGTGTTGGTTTGCGGTACGGGCGGCTAAGTCCATACGTACATCTGCTTTTCTAGCCAGAGCCTTTTTCAGAATCGTCACCTAAAAGGTAACTTTCACTCCCTTTGGGTTCCCCCTCGGTTGGACGGATAAAAACCATGAATCCGCTCTAAATATCTCTCCGTGAACAGTGTACAAAACTTAACCGGTTCAGGAATATTAACCTGATGTCCATCGCCTACGCTATGCGCCTCGGCTTAGGCCCGACTAACCCTGAGATGATTACCATGGCTCAGGAAACCTTGCTCTTACGGCCGACAGGATTCTCACCTATCTTATGGTTACTCATTCCAGCATTCTCACTTCCTAACGCTCCACAATTCTTTCCAAAACTGCTTCACCGCAGATAGGAACGCTCCTCTACCACTTGCAATAAATTGCAAATCCAAAGCTTCGGTATTACGTTTAGCCCCGTTACATTTTCCACGCAAGATCTCTTGACTAGTGAGCTGTTACGCACTCTTTAAATGAATGGCTGCTTCTAAGCCAACATCCTAGTTGTTTAAGAAACCCCACCTCGTTTCCCACTTAGCATAGACTTGGGGACCTTAGATGGTGATCTGGACTGTTTTCCTTTCGAGCGACGAGCTTAGCCCCGCCGTTCTAACTGCAACGATTCCACAGACAGTATTCGTAGTTTGTCAAGGGTGGGTAATCTTGCGACCCCCAGTCCGAAACAGAGCTCTACCCCTGCCTGCTACCACGTCACGCTAGCCCTAAAGCTATTTCGAGGAGAACCAGCTATCTCCGGGTTCGATTGGCATTTCACCGCTAACCACAAGTCATCCGGGCCCTTTGCTGCGGACTACGGTTCGGCCCTCCACTACCTGTTACAGTAGCTTCAGCCTGCTCATGGTTAGGTCACCCGGTTTCGGGTCTAATCCTACGTACTAAATCGCCCTATTCAGGCTCGCTTTCACTGTGGCTCCGTCAATTGACTTAACCTTGCACGTAAAATTAACTCGCTGGATCGTTCTACAAAAAGCACGCCGTCACCCCGAAGGGCTCCGACACGTTGTAGGCACAAAGTTTCAGGATCTATTTCACTCCCCTCCCGGGGTTCTTTTCACCTTTCCATCACTGTACTAGTTCACTATCGATCGTATATTATGTTTAGCCTTAGCTGGTGGTCCAGCCAGATTCAGACAGGGTTTCTCGTGCCCCGCCCTACTCGATAAAACACATATAAGGTCAGCGTCGTTTTCGCGTACACGACTTTCACGTCCTTTGGTTAGTCATTCAAACTATTCTGCTAACCACGCCGATTTTTTACCTTATCCAAAATTGATAGCTCTTGGTCGCAAACCAGATATCTTAACCAAGGTTAAGCTCTCTGGCTTGGTCTTGTGTAATATCACAACCCCTTATAAGCATTGGCCTATCAGCTTATTTGTCTGCGAACAGACAAAAACTTATAAGGTTTGGGCTCATCCCGTTTCGCTCGCCACTACTCCGAGAATCGTTATTTACTTTCTTTTCCTCAACCTACTAAGATGTTTCAGTTCAGTTGGTTCCCGCTCACATACCTATGTATTCAGTATGAGGCAACACGACATGACTCGTGCTAGGTTTCCCTATTCGGAAATCTCCGGATCATAGCTTGTTGACAGCTACCCGAAGCTTATCGCAGTCTTCCACGTCCTTCATCGGTAATATACGTCTAGGCATTCACTATTGTGCCCTTGAGTACCTTTTTATGCATTGACTTAACTAGTAATTGGTAATTACCAACTATTTCGTCGCCGTCAAACATTACAAAAATTTTCTTACATCACAAATTGTTAAGTTTCCGTACTCTCTCACATAGAGCGCACATTTTATTCCATCATTCTTATGCTTGATGTAATTTTGTCTGCGTTCTACAAAGTGACTTTTACCATCCTACCACTTAGCCTCGCCTGCTGTAAAGGGGTAAATCGTTGTACTTTTTGCGATAAAAAACACCCCTTGCGAAACGTTTCATATCATCGTACTCGCCAGAGGTTCATATAGAACATTCGCTAACCAAGTAACCAATATACTCTTTTTTATATAGAATGCAAGAGTTTTTACACAAAATGGGCACATTTATGCGATGAGGAGTCATAGCAATCCATCTTAAATTCCTCGCTCACCTCGGCACCTCCCTGGCGGCGTAGTTTATTCACCGAGCGCCGTACGCAGTTCCCCGAAAAAAGCCTTACCGTCATCCCCTGCTATTTTTTCTAGATGAAACTGAACAGCAAAAATTGGTTTCGTGACATGTCGAATAATCTCGATACCGCTTTTTGATATGCCTAAAGATATAAGTGGATGACTTGTACTATGTAGCGCAAAGCGGTGGCTCTCTGGCGCAATTATCCTATTCTGCGAGAAGTATCGGTCGCCCTCTTTGGTAAGTTCTATTGCACGCTTGGCATGTACTCTTCGTGGTAGTAACGATAAATGATTTCCATATGCGTGAGCAATTAATTCAAAGCCAAGACAGACACCCAGTATCGGTCCCGGGTAATTTCTAATCAGCTCGAGTTCCTTTACATAATATTTGTCATGCCACAGCACCGGCAGCGCGTGTCCACCGGATAAAACCACCAATGTGCCAGGCGTAATTTTCTCTAAATCAATATCGTCAGGAGCAATAATTACTGTTTCATCACTGGCAAATATACGTTTTAGGTCCCGTATGTACGAAGATCCATTGTCGATAATTATAACCTTCATGCATTTTAACTATATCACGGTGTGAGCGCTGAGGGGCTCGGCCACGTTCCGCGGCCCCGCAAGTCAGGCAAATGGGCATAGCCCATTTGTGACATTGCCTTGCGGATTGCCACCGGCAATCCTCACCCCCTCCCCTACGGGTCAGGGTTTCGAGCCCGGCAACACAGCCAAAAGAAATACCCCACCCTTTCGGGTGAGGCATTTCTTTTGGTGGGCGCTGAGGGGCTCGAACCCCCGACCCTCTCGGTGTAAACGAGATGCTCTAGCCAACTGAGCTAAGCGCCCATAATTTTTTGTTTCACTTGGTGGGCGATGAGGGACTTGAACCTCCGGCCTCGTCATTATCAGTGACGCGCTCTAACCAGCTGAGCTAATCGCCCATCCAGTGAAACAAAAAATTATAAATGATCTCTTGGTGGAGTAGCAACGGACTTTCACCCGAGCTACCCCATATGGTTTAAAAAGTACTTCCCTGCATTCTGGATACGGGGATCGGCGCCAAGGGCGCCTCATACGCTCACAAAGGGTCAAATACAAGCATTCGTTTCCTTTGTTCGCTCCGCCAAACCATCTTTTGCTAAAGCAAAAGTCAGGGTTTGAGGCACTGGGTTTCCCCAGAATATTCGTCCCACCCATAAATGAGTGCGGCAAATATTCTGGTGGAGATACAGGGACTCAAACCCTGGACCCCCTGCTTGCAAAGCAGGTGCTCTAATCAACTGAGCTATATCCCCATAATGTATATATAACAAATATCAGACCATTTTCCTGTTTTTAAAAAGCGTGCACTACATAACATCTGCGCCTGGACTTTTACCATTCTACCCTATGCAAGGGTATAAGACAAGTGTACAATAACGGTTATGGAATATACATTCAGTTGGAGCGCATTTTTTGCGGGTATGGTTATTATGATCATAGGCGCCATATTTACCGTCTATCACCAAAAAGTAGCCGATAATCTTGGCGGCGGCGTGGCAGACTACGAAAAATACAAGCTCGCCGGCATAATTGCATGCGCGGTTGGGCTACTTGTAATGCTAAATCTTGTAAACCTAATCTTATATTTCCTTATTGGTAGCCTATTTAAACTGTAAACCGGTTGTTGTCCACTAAAAATACCCCTACATGAGGGGTATTTTACTAAGTGTATTTAGCAATCAGGTTGTGCAATTAATCATCCGTTTATTTTCGTAAAATTGGTGAACTTCGTCTCGCCCCGAAGGGTAAATAAATAAGTAAGCTCAGCTTATTTACAAGACCGACCTAGCTCTGGCAATGATTTCTCAAGTTTGCCAGGCATCATTACTCCCTAGAAAGGAGGTAATCCATCCGCACCTTCCGGTACGGATACCTTGTTACGACTTAACCCCAATCATGCCCCCCACCTTAGGCCGACGAATCGGACTTCGGGTGTTGGTCACTTTCATGGTTTGACGGGCGGTGTGTACAAGACCCGGGAACGTATTCACCGCAACTTGCTGATCTGCGATTACTAGCGATTCCGACTTCATGG
>CALEKV010000037.1 GCA_937902525.1 uncultured Candidatus Saccharibacteria bacterium
GAGAGCGCTGCAAAGACGGTCTGAGCGATGTCAGCTACCACCTCACGCTTTCCTGGGTCATGATTCCATCTCTGTTGCACGGCCAGCATATTTATGGTTAACGTCCCCGTTTTATCACTAGCAATTGCCGTCACAATACCAATCGTTTCAATTGCTTCCGGGCTTTTTACAAGCACTTTCTTTTTTGCCAAGCGCTGCATTCCTAACACCAAAACAACCGTGATAGCAATTGGCAGACTCTCCGGCACTGTACTCACCGCCAACGCCAGCACATAACGTGTCGCCTCCGCGACATCCATGCCACGGTAAAGCGACAGCGCAAAGGCCACTACCGATACTGCAAAAATAACTTTCACTATTACGGCTATAAGTTTGTTGATACGGCGCTGCACCGGACTTTCATCTTGCTTACCAACCGAAAGTGCTGCCAACTTGCCAAACTCCGTGCCGTTGCCAGTTGCCACCACTAGCGCCTTGGCCTGTCCGCCAATCACATAGGAGCCTTGGTAAATCATATTCTTACGCTCATACAGGGCCGAATCTTGACTGACTGGCTCCGTTATTTTACTTATTGGCAACGACTCACCGGTCAGCTGAGATTCATCAACCCGCAAAGCCGCAACCTCCAGCAAACGACAGTCAGCCGGTATGCGCGCGCCTTCATCTAAAATAATTACGTCACCAGGCACCAATTGCGATACATCAAGCTGTACAGTATCGCTATCTCGTATTACATTAACGCTATCCGTACTCTTTTTTTGCAACGACTTTAATATACGTTCAGTCGAAAACCGCTGCACATAATAAATCATGGCACTAACCATCATAATTGCTCCAATAATAACGGCATCTACTGGCTCGCCGTGCAGTAAGCTAACCGCCGCCGCAACAAACTGTACCGCCATGAATATGTCCGCAAATGGTTCGATGATTTTTTTCCAGAGCGGCTCGCCCTTCACAATGATAACGTTCAATCCGTATTCACGCTGACGTTCGGCTACCTCTGTTTGTGATAAGCCGCGGGGGCTTGACTGCAACTCCTCAAGCACCTGATTGGTTGTTTTTGTATAATAATCCACTTATGCTATTTTACTATACAAACCATCATCTGGCGCGCCTATCGCCAAGTCAACTAGCAGCTAGTGCAATAAACATAATGTCCGTTACCTATTGATACACATAGTCCGGCTACACTTATCCCAATCTTGCTTCATGGCTAATAGTCCGCAATTATAATCTTTTTTTGCTGCATCAACGTTGCAAATGCATGAGGTTTTTGCATCAGTTCTTCCATATTTTTTGGCACTATTTGCCAACTGACCCCAAACCTATCCTTACACCACCCGCATTGCTCATTTTCGGGAAAGTACGATAACCTCTCCCAATAATAATCAATTTCAGACTGGTCGGCGCAATTGACCGCAAACGACACGGCTTCGTTGAAGGTAAGGTCCTGCTCGCCGCCCGAGTCCATGGCGGCAAACCACTGATTTTCCAAGGTTAAGTCCGCAAACATCACACTGCCAGGCGCGGCTGGGCCCACCTGAGTGTCATACTTAGCCATAGCGCCAAGCTTAGCGTTTTTGAATACCTGCAAATAATAGTCTAGGGCTTCACTGGCATGGTTTTGCGCCACACTGCCAAACATCAGTGAGGGTACAATAAAAGGCCGCGGCTCGCCGTTGGGGTCGGTCAAAATTAACTGCCAGCTAAAACCATATTTATCCTGCACCCAACCGTAGTGTTTGCTAAACGGATATTCATCCAACCGCATCAACGCTTCCCCACCTTCCATCAGCTTTCCCCACAATTCATCTAAATGTTCCCGTGCCTGCGGGTCTCGGCTAGGGTCAAAATTCACCATAAAACTTACGGCTGGCGTCGGCTTAAATTCAGGACCTGCATTAATAGCCACAAACCGACACCCTGCCAGCCCAAACTCTACCGTCAGTATTTTCCCGGCTAAATCTTGTTGAAAGTCCGCTAAACCATCTTTGGCAGATTCAGGGTAGTAGCTGGTCGATACAACCTTCCCGCCCGAAAATACCCCTACGTAAAAATTCGCTGCCTCTTCCGCGTTGCCATCAAACCATAAATTAGGTACGATTTTTTGTTGCTCCATCATAAAAATAACCTCCGTACTTTCCAGTATATGACTCACATAGCATCGGCATGGTGAATAATATCACCCTATCCCGTTACTAACGACATAAAAATCTCTCCGGGGTAGGGGTTACCGGAGAGATTAGGCAAGAGGGGCTAATTACGCGGCAGCTACAGTGACGTCTTCACTTACTACCTTTACTTCGGCCAAAAGTTCGTCCATAGCAGGTACTAATATTTCATCAACCAAAGCTTGGTCGCCGGCCGTACCGTCAATATTCAATTGCTTAGTAAAACCAAGGCCAACAGTTGCGCGTACGTCTGGCTTGACAATCTTAAGCGGCATTTTTACGCTTTCCAATACGTTGGCTCCAGTGTACCAGCCGTAAGCCACAATCGCTAGCGGTTTGTCATTCCATTCCTTAAACAACCAGTCAATTGCGTTTTTTTGGATGGCGCTAATTGAATGATTGTATTCTGGCATGATCCACACCACGGCATCAGCGTAAGTCACTTTGTCGCTCCAAGCCTGCACGTTGCTATTGGTAATCTCAAAACCTTCGGCACTTGGTGGCATTGGCGCGTTATAAAATGGCAAGTTTAAGTCAGCCACTTCAGTAATTTCAGGTGCTACTCCGTCACGTTTTTTTAACTCTGCTTCAACCAATTTTGCTACATTAGTGCTGGCGCTATTGGGCCGCGCGCTACCAGTTAAAATTACTACGTTGCTCATAGTGTCTCCTATTGTCATAATTTAATTGGATCAATCCCGGCCGCTCGCAAACGGTCAGCATTAAGCCGGTAACTTTTTTGCTTAGCATGCTTTTCTTCAACCAGCACACCGGCGGCAACAAGCTTACTAATATGGTGACTAATTGTTGGCTGCGACAGAGCTGAAAGCGCTGCGCACTTGCCAATAATGTCGCAGGTTAGGCGTGGTTCATCGCTTGTGGCAACCTTCCGCACTAAACTCAATCTCACATCATCGGCTAACGCCTTAAATACAGTCACTGAATCATCATTCATATTTTCATTATACATTGATACATTTCGATGTGTCAATACCTAACTGGAAGATTTTTTTAACTTTATTCTACACCACCTGCTTTTAGCACCAACCTTAGTGCATCATACCCGCCAGCAAAGCCAGCCCGCCAGTCCCAACAGTCTGCGCGTCAAACCGTTTGTTACGGCGCAACACGTAAACCATAGCGGCAAAAGCAATGCCTTGCAAAAGTGCCACTACCGCCAATAACGCTCCGTTAAAACTGCTTACAAAACTCTGCACCATGCCACCCGCCATAGTGGCAACCCAGATGTCATTAATGGGCCATAAAACCCAATCTGAATAAAAAGTATATAAACACAGTAAATAAAAATGCCAGCGCAAGTGCCGATACTAAATATCGTGGCATGCATCTTATAGGTATTGTATCAGCCCGCGCAAGGCAGCGTCCACTGAGCCCCAGAACGGCGCCACCTGAAACATCAGGAAACCCTTCGGGGGTTTTCCTTATAGTTTGAGTTTGTCACCTTATGCCGGCAGATAGCATCCGGTTTAACAACTAACGTGATTTTTATTCTTTCCTAAGCGCTAAAGAGCCCCGTTAATGTTGCGTTGTCGACAACATGTCTTTGCATGGCCCGCTCAAGTTCTAAACGCGTAGTTGATACTGGCAGCTCCATCACTACATCAAGGGCGTATAAGTAAAAGATATACCGGTGCGTGCCGCTTGGCGGCAACGGACCGCTCCACGCTAACTCACCCCCGTCTGTTGTGCCCTGTACAACATCATCCGGTACACTTCCCTCCTTAAAACCCGGCGCATTCGGAGCGATATTCCACACCACCCAGTGAGTCCAGCCCTGCGCACGCGGCGCATCAGGGTCATGGCACACCAACACCAGGCTCTTTACGCCCGGTGGCACATCTTCAAAAATAAGCGGCGGGCTTACATTGCCGCCTAACCGCGAATACCGGGCAGGGATAAATCCATTGTCATTAAATGCCGGGCTGCTGATGTTCATACACTTATAATAAACCAGCCATCACAAGAAACTGTGAACTACCTCACTGAAATATCTTGCTAAAGGGTTTATGGTACAAACAAGGAGGCGCTCATGATTACCCTGCAACAAAGCGGCCAGCATAAATTAATCGAAACCAAAGCTAATACTAAGATTTTATACTTGGACGATTCCACCTACGCATGGGTTGAGCCGCCCGCCATTGGTGAGATTTTGGTTAGCACCCACCAGCCGCATAAGGCCGATTGCATATTAAGCGTTGGCGACTATTATTTATTTGGCGTCAAAGACGAACCAGAGCTTTCCGATAACATGCACCTGGAACTGGAGGTTGGGCGTAATATTTGGCAAGGCTACTTGCTACTGACTGGCCTGCCCACTGATGTAAAAAAACGGTCGCGCATTATCCCGACAACAGAAATAATAATGGGCAACCCCAATTTTGCTCATATTAAGCAAGCCACCCAAAACAGAGCGTAACGGACGCTAGCCATACCCCAGCTTTCGCTATCTATCAATTCGTTCGCCAAGGCGACGTTTGCCTAATGCCTCACGCGCGTAATTTTTAAGTAACACACCCTTAAGCGTTGGGTTATCACGTTCATTGCCTCCCCGGTTTCATCCACCAGCAGCCCAATATCGGGCGGCTTGGCGTCTTCAACCAACCATTCCCAGCGCGCTTCCTTTAGTATCCAAAATACGTTATCGGCCGCTGCCCACAGCTTTTTCAAGATCCTGAATATTCATATCTGTTATTATATCGCTTTTAAGATAGGCTACGGTAGGCGGCCTTGGTCACAACTATGTGATCAACCATGGA
>CALEKV010000038.1 GCA_937902525.1 uncultured Candidatus Saccharibacteria bacterium
GTTAACGCCTAATTCACTCGATATAAAACTACGGAGCTGGTCTAGGTGGCTGTTGTTATCAAGGCGCACCAACAATGCGGGGTTTGATTTTGTAGTAGAAACAGGGTCGGCATTTTCCTTATCGACCAATTGTTGGCGAATACCATTAGATGATACGTCGAACCATTTATTGCCGTCAGCGGGGCTTTTATCGAAATTGACACCAACATAGGTGGAATCTACTGGACATGACACAGTTAGGTAGGTACGAGCGGTTTGACAAGGCATAATAAAGACCGCACCTGCTACATTGCCTTCTATTCTCTCACTATCTTTGACATACGATAAGTCATGTATCTGTTGCTCAAGCTTAGTTGATAAAACATCACTTGAGATTAAAACCGTTTTATCTTTCAACTGAGAGTACCCATTATTTGCAACTGCATTTGCACTAAGTCCGGCTACGCCGCTGATCCCAGTCAGATAAACACTACCTGCAAATAATGCCAATACTACGCCGCTGACACTCCGAAAGATCCGACCTGATTGCATAGCGATACGCTTTGAGGCAAGTATCAGAACGGCACTATTCGTGCGGCGTGCGACAAGCCTCGAAACACTACTTGTCAGCCATGGGCCTGCTAGTAGTAGTCCAAACATAATACTGAAGACACCAGCGATGAGTAGTAATAACGGCTTTGTACTATCTGCATTATCGCGAAGCCAGTGCGAACCACTAGGTAGTGATAGCCAAATGAACATTGCCAAGCCAGGGATAAGAAGGGTAAGCCGCCATGCGCGTGGGCGCTTACTTATCTTACCCGAATGCATCACACCTAGTGGTGACACTTGTACGTGACGCATGCCCCACCAGTTGGCCATCACGCAAAATAGTAATGTGATTACAACGGCAAATAGATAATTTTGTGGCGGCACGGTAAGGTCATTTTGCCAAAATCTCATACCAGCTAGCTCGAATTGGCTCAGGAGCGGTAATAGTGCAGCATATGCCAGTGAACCTACGACAATGCCAACAAGCGCAGCGCTCAGTGATTCAACGGCAATAATACGGTTCACTTGTTTACGCGTTGCACCGACTAGCCGGAGCGCGGCGTATCGCTTTTCGCGTTGCGCCGAACCTAGTTGCGTTGCTATAGATATAAAATTAACAATGGGGATAAGCAGCATGCTTGCACCAAAAAGCAGTACAATACCAACCAGCCCTCTATATGGAGAGGCGGCATCTTTATCGATGGAAAGTCTATAAACGCTAACAGCGCGTTCGTTGCTCGCTTCCTGATCGCTCATGCCGCGGATGAGTTCGAGCGCGTCTGGTGAAGTTGAAAAGGATTCCGGTATGACGCCGATCTGTTTGGTTCCGAACCGCTCGCTAAGAGCATCTTCTGGGTTCTTTTGGATGACTCTGTACAAGCCTTCTGATACGTAGTATTCACCCTCTTTTGGTGTCGGTAGACCACTGAACTGCGGTGAAGTGGTGCCACTCGCATGGAGTGAGATAGTTGTAATATCTTTGTTCTGCCATTTCAATAAGTTACCGTCAGCAGTTCCTACCATTGCCTTTAGTGGAGTTACCCCTTCAATCGGTGTTTGATTGGTCCTATTTGAAAACAATGCAAATTGCCACGCCCTATGCTGGGGCTGTGCTTGTATAGCATTGATGCCAGCCATGAACACCAGAATCATCAACATACCTAGCGCAACAGCTGCGGATGTCAGGCCGAGGCGGCTCCAGTTACTTTTACCAGAACGGGTGAGAAAAAACCAACCAAGCCGCATATTATTTTGTCCCTACAATTTGGCCATCTCGCACGACAATTTCACGGTCAGCATAGGCTGCTATACTTGGCTCGTGCGTCACAATGATTACAGTTGTACCATGGTCTTTAGCGGTTTTAATAAATAATTCCATAATATGTTCAGAGTTGAGGCTGTCTAGCGAGCCGGTCGGCTCATCTGCAAAAATAATCTTTGGCTGCACCACCATCGCACGAGCAATTGCCACGCGCTGGGCTTGGCCACCAGATATTTCACCCGGGGTGCTTTCGTATTTGTCAATGAGCCCGACTGCATCGAGCCATTTTTCAGCTTCTTCGTAGGCTTTGTTTCGATTGACGCCGTTAAGTAAGAGTGGTAACGCGACATTATCTAAAGCAGTAAGTTCTGGTACGAGTTGGCTAAATTGGAATACAAACCCAAAATCAGTACGGCGCAAAATACTACGTTTGTTATCGCTATATTTTGCGATGTTGTGGGTGTTAAAGTTGATTTC
>CALEKV010000039.1 GCA_937902525.1 uncultured Candidatus Saccharibacteria bacterium
TACACCAAGCAAAATACACCGCTTCGTTTGCCTGTGCTCCACTGTGGGGCTGCACATTGGCGTGATCTGCTCTGAATAACTGCTTGGCGCGCTCAATCGCTAGTGTTTCAAGTTGATCGGTAAATTGCTGCCCGCCATAATATCGGCGCCCTGGGTAACCTTCGGAATATTTATTGGTAAACTTGCTACCAAGCGCTCCCAGCACATCGTTTGACACGTAATTTTCGCTCGGTATCAGTTCTAAACCCTCTGCCTGGCGTGCTTCTTCGGCTATGATTAACTGTTCAACTTGTGTATCCTGCATGGTTTTGCTCCTATTTATTATATTATAACAGCTTGACGATATATCATCCATGATATATATTGGTGTCATGGAATCAACTACCTCCTACTTACAAAGCGTTGGCAAATTAATTCAGCATACTCGCTTGGCGCGTAATATGACCCAGGCCGAGTTGGCAACCGCCCTTGGCACCAGTCAAAGCGCCATTAACCGTATTGAGAACGGTGGTCAAAATATCAGCGTAGAAATGCTTAGCCGTATCGGCGAAGTGTTATCCAGCGAAATTGTACGCTTAAACAAGGAAGGTAAAACAAACTTTGTCATTAATGGTGGTAAAAAACTAAAGGGCGCCATCCAGGTAAAAACCAGCAAAAATGCCGCCGTTGGGTTGTTGTGCGCAGCCCTGCTTAATAAAGGCAAAACAACCCTGCACCGCGTGGCGCGCATTGAAGAAGTCAACCGCATTATTGAAGTGCTTGAAAGTATTGGCGTAAAATGTAAG
Source organism: uncultured Candidatus Saccharibacteria bacterium (assembly GCA_937902525.1). Taxonomy (GTDB): domain Bacteria; phylum Patescibacteriota; class Saccharimonadia; order Saccharimonadales; family Saccharimonadaceae; genus Saccharimonas. The sequence goes on from CALEKV010000039.1 coordinate 786, forward strand.
TGGCTGCCAGACAACGACCTGGAAATCACCCCACCCCGCAAATTAAAGCTCGACCAAATGGATGTAGCCGCCGCCGAGCGCACCCGCACAGTTATTATGTTTTTGGGCCCACTTATGCACCAGTACAGCCACTTTGACATCCCATTTGCCGGCGGATGCAGTCTTGGCACCCGCACGGTGGAGCCCCACATGACAGGCCTTGCACCATTTGGCCTTAGCGTGGAAGCCACTAGCACCCATTACCAGGCCACCACACACAAAAAACAAGTTAAAAAAGATATTATTTTAGTAGAGCGTGGCGACACCGTAACCGAAAATGTAATTATGGCCGCCGCCCTGTACGACGGCCAAGTTACCATCCGTAACGCCAGCCCAAATTACATGGTACAAGATGTTTGTTTTTTCTTACAAAAGCTTGGCGTTAAAATCGAAGGCATTGGCACAACTGTACTAAAAATCCACGGCGTTAAAAATATCAACAAAAATGTCGAGTACTACCCAAGCGAAGACCCAATAGAGGCTATGAGCTTTATTGCCGCCGCATTAGTAACAGACAGCGAGCTAACCATCACCCGTGCCCCAATTGAATTTTTGGAACTAGAGCTCGCTGTACTGGCAGGCATGGGGTTGTCATACGATATTTCAAACGAATACCCAGCCAATAACGGTAAAACCCGGTTAGTGGATATTAAAATCAAACATTCAACACTGCACGCACCCAAGGACAAAATGCACGCCATGCCCTTCCCCGGTATTAACATGGATAACCTACCGTTTATGGGCCTGGTTGCTTGCGTTGCCCAGGGCCGCACACTAGTGCATGACTGGAGCTATGAAAACCGCGCTATCTACTTTACAGAACTAAGCAAGCTGAACGCAAAAATTGAAATGGTCGACCCCCACCGGGTATATATCACCGGCCCAACCAAGTGGAAGCCGGCCGACATCACCGCCCCCGCCGCATTACGGCCCAGTGTAGTGATTATGCTAGCCATGCTAGCTGCACCTGGTAGATCTGTCCTACGCGACATATACAGCATTAATCGTGGCTACGAAGACCTAGCCAACCGCCTCAACAGCCTTGGCGCTGACATTGAAACCACTTGGGAATAATAAAATCTGGTACACCCGACAGGACTTGAACCTACAACCTTTGGTACCGGAAACCAACGCTCTATCCAGTTGAGCTACGGGTGCGTAATGTTACACTGCTTATTATAGCAAGTGAGTATACTTTGCGTAATTGTGAACGCCGATCAACTGGATAGAGCGTTTGCGATTATTATGGCTGAAGGCTCACCAGTTGAGCTACGGGTGCGTAATGTTACACTGCTTATTATAGCAAGTGAGTATACTTTGCGTAATTGTGAACGCCAATCAACTGGATAGAGCGCCCATATGAACTGTGTTAGCTAAGTTTATCTGTGCGCCTGTAAAAGTAGAAATACAAAAACGCCAACCAAACCAATATCCCAATCGCCGATGGTACGATAATTTCCGTAGACACACCAAAGCCAAAGTATGGCACTTGCGATGCCGCCATGGCCGCAAACAGCCCAACGCTCGCGGCAATACAAGCCTCTGTTAACTTGTTTAGTATTCCACGCTCGCTAGATAAATAGTACGAAATCACCACAAGTATTACCATCAAAATAAGTGGCAGCACAATCATAGCACCGTAAACCGATGGATTAGGGCTGGCTAGTTGCCGAATTAGCTCCCAGGCACTCCCGGCTATTAGGGTCAACAGCGAAATAGCAAACGCCAACTGGAATGGCAAGAACTCGCGGAGCAGCTTTTGATGGCGCTTGCGACCGTATTCTATGCCGATAACGATTGTGATAACTAGCGCCACAATTGCAGGCCAAATACCACTCAAATCGCTTGTGATATATGGCTTAATAAAACCAGTTACCCTTGGCGCTATGAACAAGGCAATAAACATGTTAAGCCATATAGCCATAAAAGCAAACAGTGTACCGTTATAAAAATGTTCATAACGCGAACGTGGCCGCGTTGAGCGGTCACCAATGATAAAAGCGGCCAACGGTGGCACTATACCAGAAAGCGCCAGTACGCTAAAAGCGCCGATAGCGTTAATAGCTGCAGAGGACTGGAACAAGCGCATGTACCAAATAGCCGTACCAGCAAGGACTGCCTGTACGGCGACGGCTGCCACAAACAACCCGGTACCGAACAAACTGACTGTACGCATTTTATGATGTATATGTGCGATTTTTGTAGACTTTTTCATATAATTACTTTAGCATAAGCGTAACAAATAATATATTCACAAAAAATAGCCTAACTAGGCTGTTTTTGTGCCACTGGTGGATAGGTGCCGGCTTTTTTCGTAATCTTATATGGGATGCAATCGAAGGAAACCCCGTCACTTAGGATAATCGTTGAGTAATAGTAATCCTAAGTTCGTGATTGAGTAATTGTGTCGAGCGTCTGAATAAGCCTATCTGTATCTTGCCAATCGAGTAATCGAAAAGCGGCTGTCGCCATTGGAACAGTTGCTAAATGCGACCAACCAAAAAGTATATGTTCCCATTTGGCACTTTCTGCACCATCGATACCACGCGGGATCTTTGGTCTGTCGTCAATCAATGCCAGGCCGCTATATCTCCATTTGTCTTTGTCGATAATTGCATCCTCAACAACCCCAGCACCAAATTCAGGTACCATCACTTTATC
>CALEKV010000040.1 GCA_937902525.1 uncultured Candidatus Saccharibacteria bacterium
CCAAACTTAATGAAAGCGTGCTGCTTCCAGTAATCTGCCGCTGAACCCTGTAAAGAGTCTGCCGAAAATGCTTCAGTGGTAATCTTTGCTGGAAAAGGTGGAGCAATTTCTCCAGGATAGGCGGTTAATACAACTGCACGACCAGTTTCCTGGTCTCGCCGCAATACGACACTAACCTTACTTGTGGCGGCAGCTTCTGGGTCTGTAACTGTGGCAATGTTCGCTTCTGGCTCAAACTTACCGTGGGGGTTTGCGACTTCGCCATTTTCATTTGTTTTAACAACGAACCTGCCACTTTCTGGGTCACGAATCATTTCAGGATACCAAGCACCTGCTAAACTGTCCTCAACTGCGACTTCGCCACCTGGTGTTCGTACGCCAGACTCTACTGCTACGCCACTGGCTTCTAACTCTGATACAGATTTTACGCCTGAAAATCCGAGCGTTTCCTGGTTAGGCAACTGTACATCTAGGGTCATCTCAACCATTCCGTGCTGGTCAAATTGCATACTAGCTGGCAATACTTCCGTCAAAAACGACACAACCGATTGTGCGTCTGGGAATACCTCGCCATTAAACTGACTGCCGGCTACTGCACCGTCTTGATGAATAGCAAGGTGGTCTACAACGCCACTAAAATCTACATTCTCACGAGCAAACGGCTCACCGGTCAGTTCTACCGTTCCGTCGCCCCTAGTTGATTCCTGATTTGCAGTAACCTGCACAGAGCCGTTTGCAGTCTCGAATGTATACTGCAAGCCTGTGGGTTGTTCGGCTGTTTCTGCCGACAAGCTACTGTTCTGCTCAGGGGGTTGCTGTTGCGCAACATCGCTAGTGGTTGGGTCTGTATGTAAAGTGTCGCTTGGCGGTGCTATTGGTGCATCTTCCATAATTTAATTTTCCTGTTTATTTTTCTAATGAAACTATGGACAGATTATATCATAAAAGACAAGATAAAAACACCACTGACCACCACGCCGTTTCTGCCGTTTTCGGCAGCCGACCCGACAGACCTGGATTTTCTCAACTGAAAAAAATAAACTCGGCGGGGGGAAATCCAAAAAATACAAAAGTCAGGGCTGGCGGGGCGGGTCAGCCTTTGGCTGGCAAACGGCGGGGCTTGCTTCGTTCAGCAGTTTTCCTCAAAATGGGTTCTAGCCTTGTCGTACAAGGACACCAAGAAAATGTCCGGCTTTTTGCCGGACATTTTCTTGGCTCGAGGGGTTCAGGCGCGAGAACCTGTACTTTTGCTTTGGCAAAAGCAGGTGCGGTGTAGCGCAGTGAACAAAAAGGAGCTTGCTCATTTTTGAAGCAAGCGAAAGAGGGAGCTTGCGACCGGCCCTGTATTCCCCACCAATTTAAAGTGTTTTAATCATTGTTTTGTCGCAAGAGGCGTTTTTGCACTATTCCCGCCCAGGCGTATTGTGCCGCTATGGCAGATACAATTAATAATAGTATCGGCCAGATTTGACCCAGTTGAGTAAAGGTTGGCCTGGCAAAATCAAAGAAATCGCGCGATATCGTAAACCCAAAACTTGCGCCAGAAATAATCACGGCAATACATATATATAATATACTAGCGAGCCGCAGCGAGCGTGTGACAACCACGGCAAGCATGCGTGGTGCCTGAAACACCATGTTTATGCCAAGGATTGTCGCTACAATCACGCTGATTGTGCCAGCTGCCATGTAGGTTAGTCTAAGCGAATCAACAGCGTATAAGTAGGTTAGTGTAACGGCTAGGCCAGAAATAATAGCCATAGGAATAGTGGGAATAAGCGTGTCGTTCCAAAAACGTCGGGGGTTTATGTTTTTGCGTGGCTTTGGTGGGAATAGTGTCAGCATGGCTGTCGGCAGTGTGACCATAAACACATTCATGAATGTGTTGTGGCGTGGCGCAAAGGGGTAGGGCTGGGCTGCGATAATCGTGGCCAGCAATGTGAATACTCCGTAAATAATTTTGTGAAAAAACAATATTGCAATTACTTCAATAGCAAGCATGATGCGATTACCAAGCCGCATGCCAATTGGTAACGAATTGAACGAGTTATTGAGCAAAATAATATCCGCCACGCGGCGGGTGGCATTGGCGCCACTATACATAGCTACGCCAAGGTTGGCTTTTTTAATGGCCAGGGCGTCGTTGACGCCGTCGCCGACCATGCCGGTAAAATAGCCATGTTTTTGCAGCGTGCCAATAATACGCTCTTTTTGTTCGGGTAACACACGCGCAAAAATGGTAGTCTGTAAAACGGTTTCATCCCACTGTTTGTGGCCAAGTTTTTCTAGTTCGGCGCCGGTGATGACATGCTCGGTGCTATTGATACCTGCCGCGCGAGCGATATATGCCACCGTGTCAGGATTATCGCCGCTTATAACACGGAGCGACACACCCCTGTCTTGCAAAAAATTAACCGTTTGCTCCACGCCATCGCGCAGTTCGTTGCGTAGCGTTATAAGCCCGATTGGCTTTGCTGAACCGGGTGCTAAGTTTTCAAGTTGGGTGGTGTTGTCTTTGAACTTTGCAACTAACAAAACACGCAATCCCTGGCTAGCTAGCTGTTTAATATGTGCTTGGTCTGCTTTGCTTAGCGGAGCGTATTTACTTATAAATTCGGGAGCACCCATAAAGATTGTATAAGTTGTATTTTTTATTTTATACCGGACACCACTAAGCTTGCGCTGCGACGTGAAAGCTAAAACATCGAGGGGTTTTATTTCGGGATGGCTTGACAGGCCTGCAATCAACGCATCGCTAGTGCTGCTGCCACTTCCGGTGCAACTGGCGGCGGTACCGAGATCGG
>CALEKV010000041.1 GCA_937902525.1 uncultured Candidatus Saccharibacteria bacterium
AAAAATTAACTGTCCCATGCGTTCGCCAACCGGAATCACCACACTTTCATGTTTGTTTAGATTATAAATTTCGAGTGTAATGCGGTTGATGTAGCCTGGGTCAATCCAGCCGGCGTCAAAACACACTGCTACGCCGTTCCGGCCCCAGCTGCTACGGCTGCGGACTTCGCAGGCACCTCCTGTGGCGCGTATGCCAATAAATTCGTGGGTATGCGCTAAAATACGCTCGCCCGGCTGCAATACGATGACTGGGTGGTTGTCGGGGATGTTTACGAATGTTTTATAGCCGTGTTCATCGCACCACTTTTTATGAGGCACGGCCTCAAGCGGGCCTTGGAAATACCGCGTGACATCGTCTTGGTCGAACGGATTGTATACGCTACCGCTACCTTCCCTATCTTGCCGGTAGTAATAGTGCCCGAGTGTGAAGTCCAAGCTAGCTTCGCTGACGTGTTTTTCACTGAATGGTACGCTGATTATGACGCCCTTTTTTATGGCATCTTTAATTTCTGTGTTGCTATATACTCCCATATATCCTCCCTGTTGCAATAATTTTATCATAAGCACGCTATATGTAGCGTTGTAGAATGGGCTATATTGCGCTATATAATACTTTAGTCTGACCAACGACGCGCAGGGGCTATTGCCGGCCTGCGCGCCGCTGGTGGTTGGGGGCGCACATCAAACTGCGATGGGCGCCTTGATGGGAGGGTGCGGGTCGTAGCCGATGACCTTGACGTCGGCGAGTTCGAATTTGTCAATCTCGGTGACATTGGGGTTCAGCCATAACTGCGGCAACGTTCGTGGGTCACGGGTGAGCTGTTCCCACGCTTGGTTGAAATGGTTCGAGTACAAGTGGGCATCGCCCAGCGTGTGGACAAAATCTCCCACTTGTAGCCCAGTGACTTGGGCGACCATGCGCGTCAACAATGCGTAGCTGGCGATGTTGAATGGCACGCCCAAAAATATATCTGCGCTACGCTGGTACATCTGGCAACTTAGCCTGCCATCGGCTACGTAAAACTGGAAAAGCAGGTGGCATGGGGGCAGGGCCATGTTGTCTACTTCGGCCGGGTTCCATGCTGTCACAATGTGTCGACGGCTGTCCGGATTTGTCCGGATCTGCTTAATCACCTGTGCCAGCTGGTCAATGTGTCGACCGTCTGGTGCGGGCCAACTGCGCCATTGGGCGCCATACACTGGGCCAAGGTCGCCGTTGGCGTCGGCCCATTCGTCCCAAATGGTGATACCGTTTTGGTGCAGCCATTTGATGTTCGTGTCGCCACGCAGGAACCACAACAGCTCGCCAAAGATGCTCCGAGTGTGGAGCTTCTTTGTGGTGAGCAGGGGGAAGCCCTCACTCAGGTCGAATCGCATCATCCGTCCGAACACGCTACGCGTGCCCGTGCCTGTGCGGTCAGGCTTGTCGATGCCGTTGCCTATGATGTCCTGAAGTAAATTCAGGTACTGCTCGTCGGCAGGGTTGCCGGCGGTAATCATGGGCGCGCGGAGCGAGCCACCGTTAAGTACGAGAGTCATCTCCTGCTCCAATCTATTTGTGAAATGTGCAATCTACACCCTACATCTAGCGTAACACATCATGGTGCTAGCGCCATTAGCAGTAATTACAACCATTACGATTGTATTTTGGTATTTGTGAACATTATGCACTTATTTATCTATAAATTAATCTCCAAGTTCCACTTTGGCGGGAAGAACATAACAATCGCTTGGTTCTTTGGCGCGAACCGTGTCTAGATGCGTTTCCGAGATGAGGCCAGGTCGGGCATCCGCACTCTGCAGTATTTGTCAGTTTCGCAAAAGAGATTTTGCGCATCGATGGCGTGGATTTTTCGCCCGAAGAGGTTTCTGAAACTAATGCCCAATCGTTCGAACTCTTTGTCTTGGTTTTCGACCATCCATAGAATTATTTCTGCCGGCGTGTAGTCTCCTAAATCTTCAAATACCTTACGGATTCCTCGTATCGCGCCTGGGCCTGCGACGGTAAAATCGTTTTCTGAAAAATCAATTAGGTCACTGTAGTTGATGTCGATTGCCGTCTGGTACGACATGAAGTCTCCATATAAAGGAAAGCGGTGTAATATTTCGTATACATGTTGCAGTGACGCCGCTGATAGGATTTCACTGGCGATATCTTCTCTAAAGAACATATGCTGGAACATGGCTATGTGGTTGAGGTGCTTCCGACCCCTTCCGTAGGCATCGGTTGCGCATAAAATAAACGCATTGGTGTATATTGCCTGGTTGCGTTTTGTGATAGCCGTAAGCGCGGATTCAAAATTCCCGCTTGAGAGGTCATCTAGTGTTGGGGTGTGCCCGAGTATATTCTTCAACTTTTCCCAGGTTTCAATCTTGCTGAAATTGCGAAATACGATAATTTGAAACAGTCTGTTTGCTTTGTCGAGCGACTCGTCGCTGTAGCATATGTTCTTTATCAAGTATTGACTCACTCTGTCCGCAGCTCTGTATACGTTACAGAATTTGTATTCTCGTAGTATTGGGTCATTCGACCATGGACCTGCGTTGCCGGCAAGTCGCGAGTAAAAAGCGGCTTGGCGCATAGCGGCAAATTCCCAGTAAAGTTCATATACGCCGGGCCGTGGTGTTGGCGGGCGCTTTGTGGCGATTGTTGCGGTCATTTTGTATGTAATCTCTCAAAATATTTAATTGCGGAAATTTCCAGGTCTGTGCCCTCGAGTCTTTCGATCTGTGTACTTACCTTGAGCTTAAGCCAACTCGCGATGATTTCCTGCGGGAAGCTCCACTCGACCCTATCCCAGTCGCGTATTCGCGGCTCGTAACCTGCGCACCATGTTTTTCTGTCATCGGAGGAATCTATCGCTCTTAGCAGGTAGTATTTAGTGTAACCTATAATTTCTTCGCCATGCTGCACGATGTTCTGGATCTTTCCGAGTAACGCGCCTGACGCATTTTGGTAAGTGGCTAGCTTTGGTAGCTGCATGGTGCCATCAGGCATTACGGATGCCCTTAATGATTGTGGTTATTTCCTTGAACGCATCCGTCCCAAGAGTCATGTCGAACCGCTTGGCTGCGAGTTGTCCGGATTCGTCTCCCAGCGGCACGTCGGAAATTAGAATTCGCAGCACCGAGTCATCGCCACCTGCCATGTTCCAGTCGTTCAGGCTATCGCCGATGAGCACGGTGTTCGGACGTCCCGATTCTATTGCGGTTAGGCCTGGATGGCTTGAGGTATGCTTATTAAGTGGATGGATAAGGCTGCTTCGCTCCCAGTCTTTTACGTCTCCGAAACTATCAGCTATAAGCTGGTTTGCTATTACTATGGTAGGCGATATGCCATTGTGCTCGCACCATTGGTCTATGATATTTTTTACACCACCTGATATGATGATGATTGGTATTCCTAGTTTGTCGCACAAGGAAAAGAATTTTTTTACGTGGGGTCGTATGATGATTTTCTGCATATTAGCGGCTTCCGGCGCGTGTAGGTTTACCTGATAGTGTTGCATTAAATTGTTGACGCTTGAGGTCCATAGCGCAGATTCGTCGCTAGTTAGAGTCCCATTTGCGTCGCGCGGTCGATAGTGTTCGTATAGCATATCATACTGTTTTTTACCGGCCTCTGGCAGGTAGCTTTTTAAGATATCGAAGGTTCCCGGTGAGTCATTCATAGAAAGAGTACGATCAAAGTCAAGAACAATGCGTAGTTTGCTTACTCCATCATTGCTGATCTTTGTTATTTTTCCTTGTGCAGCGCTTTGCGTTACGCTACAGATGGGAAATTGGAGTTTGTCAAAGTTGAATATCGGAGCGACATGCCACCAAACGCGTTCGTGCACTGCGTCGACAGAGTCGGCGGCGTCAATCAGTTTAAAATCAATATAGCGTTTGGCAGCGTCTTGGTAGCCTTTATTGATGCGTTGTTGGAACTCACCATTCTTTTCCTCGTGGACACTAATCTCTTCCCCGCGCTTGTCGATTCGTTGTAGTCGGTCATTTTCGTTGTCGTGGTTTAAGATAAGTGTTATGTCTGGGCGAAAGTAGCGTTCACCCACAAGGTTGCGTGTGATGTTTTCTATGAGACTTTTGTCAACGCCATCTCCGTATCCTTGGTACACGAGGGCCGATACCCAGTTTCTGGTGGCGATAACGGTTAATCCTTGGGATAGGGCGTTTCGTGTTGCTTTGGCCCACGCCGCTCTATGAGCCGCTGTATGTAGCAATAAGCGTGTTTGGGGGTCAAAAGTAAGGGCTCTATCTTTGGTGAGTCGTGATATGGCCAATGCGGAAACAGAGAGACACCGTTGGTCATACGTTTCTGAATCCCAGTTTGGAAATGCCAAGGCGTCTTCGGGAGTGTCAAGCCGGTGCAGTTGGCCGGGTTCTGTCAGCATGAATCCACACATCGGCACTCCCGCCTTGGCAAGGCGATAATACAGCAGGCTAGCTTGTGTTGTTTTGCCTGTTCCGTCATTACCTTCGAGTACGATCAGCTTCCCTTTATTACGGATGTTGGCGTTGATATTTAGGGCTTTTGGTGAGGTATCTTTGGATAATCTTGGTAGCATTGAGTTTGGTCGGTGGGTGTCTATAGGTGACACCAGATCGTTACCGGATTGGTACTTGCCACCTAGCATTAGGTCTAGGCTACTGCCTTTTAGGCGGGGCGGGTTGTAGGGCGCGCACGTAATATGGCCACTTTCAATGGTGGCTTGTATTTGGGTATCGCTGTATTCGCCGAATTGATCATCTATCCCAGTGTTGCACATATACTGGCATAATACCAATATCCTTATACAGCTTCTAGGGTAATGGTTCACCCTAGTAATAATGCGGTATAAGTTGTATAATATGTCTATGGATTCACTGCATTCCGTGGCGGTAATGATCATACGCGAGCTGTATTTAAGGCGCTTTGCTCACTATTCCGACCTAATGCGCCCCACTGGTCTGGAGAGTGATGTATTTAAGTTCCATGTACGGAAATTGGTGAAGCTGGGCATTATTGAGAAGCTCGAGACAGGAAAATACGCGTTAACGCCTGTTGGCAAAGAACTCGCTAATCGTTTTGACTATGATAAAAAAGCGGCTACTCGCCAGCCTAAAATGACAACGATTACGATCTTGCGGCGAAAAAACGAAGGCACTTATGAGTACCTGTTCCATCAGCGGTCTCGGAACCCGTATTTTGGGTATTGGGGTGTCTTAGGGGGTACGGTGGCGTGGGGCGAATCGTTCGAAGATGCGGCTCGTCGGGGTGTCCGATTAAGGACGGGTCTCGAACTGAAAAACCTTCGCTTGAGTGGCTATTATCGCCAGCGAGACTTTGACAGGCAGAGTGGTGTTGTCCTAGAAGATAAGCTTTTTGTGGTGTTTGTTGCGGATCAGTTTAGCGGCGAGCTGGCCGAGGAGACAGAAATGGGTAGAAATTGCTGGCGTACGATCGAAGATATCGCGCGCGAGAAAAAGTATTTCGTTGCCTGCCTAGAGATGATTCACCGCGCCGATGGCCCGCTCTACTTTGTGGCAAACGATAGCCAATATTTGTCCGACGAATACTAAAGCTAGTTTGAGCGTGGGCTTATGGTATTCAATGCGTCTGCATGTCGCGTCCTGTGGTATGTAAGGCACAATTAGATTGAGCAGTATAGTTGCATTGTTACGGTTGAACATACGGTGCGTGTTGAACTCTGATAGCATGATTCGAGGAAGTGTTACCTCCATCGTAGTTAATCGATGTCCGTGAGGAGATACTGAATCGGCGATGATTTTGGCGTTGAATGCTATGACTCTATCCTTCCTGCTGTCTGGAAATGTGCGATTTACACCCTATATCTAGCGTAACATACTATAATGCTAGCGCTAATTGTAGTATTTACAATCAAAACCACCCCAAATGTGGGGCGGTTTGTTTTTTGTTAGGCAGGTGTTAATTAACCTGGTTTTCAACCTTAATGCCAGGGCCCATGGTGGTACTAATGGCGGTGCTTTTTACAAATACACCCTTAAGGCTGCTTGGTTTTTGGCTTTGCAGGCTGCTAAAGAATGCCTTGGTGTTTTCGTTAAGCTTTTCAGTGCCAAAGCTTACCTTGCCCACACTCAGGTGGACAATCGCTTGTTTGTCAACGCGGTATTCAACTTTACCGGCCTTGGCTTCTTTAACGGCTTTTTCAACATCGGTCGCAACGGTGCCGCTTTTAGGGTTAGGCATCAGGCCTTTAGGGCCGAGCGTGCGGGCGTATTTGCCAAGTTTTGGCATGTAAGCTGGGGTAGCGATCAAAACGTCAAAGTTCAGTTCGCCCTTGTCCAAAAGCTTGGTGAATTCTTCATCGCCAGCAATGTCAGCGCCGGCTTTTTTAGCCTTGGCGGCATCGGCTTCTGGGGCGAATACAGCAACACGGATGTTTTTGCCAGTGCCGTGTGGCAATACAACAGTAGTACGGATGTTTTGGTCGGCTTGGCGTGGGTCAACGCCAAGGCGGACGTGCACTTCCACGCTGGCGTCCATTTTGCTTGGGTTAGTTTTGGTGGCGAGCTCCAGTGCTTCGGCTAGAGTGTAAACCTTGTTGTTATCAACAAGTTTGGCAACCTTGCGGAAGTTTTTGCCACGGCGCTCTAATTTAGTGCGCGTTTTTGGTGCTGGGCCTTTTTTACGGCCTTCAACGGCTTCTGGGCCGTTAGGGGTGGTGTCGTGGGCAGCTTTTTTAGCTTCTTTTTCGGCCTTTTCTTCGGCTTCTTCAATCGCTTTTTCGCTGCGCTTACCGGCTTTGGCGGTTTCGGCCTTGCGTTCTGTTATGATTTCCTTTTCGACTTTTTCACGCTTTTCTGGTTTAGCGGCTGCGATAGCGGCTTCCAAGTCGGCGATGGTCGCTTTTGGCGAAACTTCCAACTTCAACTTGGCGGCTTCTTCAATGAGTTCGGCTTTCTTAGCCATAGGTGGTTAAACCCTTTCTGTGGTACGAACGGCGTATTACGGCCTCCCAGCATTGATTTGTAATGAACTTAATTGTAACAGATGTTCATAATAATGTCCAGGTAATTAGCCTATGTGCAAAATACCCGCTTTATTAATGAAACTCTTTTCATCAGATATGTGTAGCCGCCCGACAGTATTTGCCGGGCGGCGTATTGCACCTAAACTAAATTGTTGCCGGATAGGGAGCAAAGTTTACAAAGCCTCCCGTGCGGAACCTAAGGAGGCCGGTTGCTAGCCCCTGCTTGTAATTGAGAACAATGGCCATAACTTCGGATTTCCCATCGCACACCGATAGCACAGTGCCTTCGGGCAGAACAACGTCTCGCGGTTTCCTGGTTGTGTCCTTTTCGATGCCGATTTTTCTCTTATAAGTAAAAAACTCTGATGATCGATGTTCCTCCTGAACTATGCTCAGGAGGCGGACGGGCTCAGCTGTTAGGGTAACCGTTTTCTGCACGGTTACACCACGCCAGATTTGCTGTAATGAAGCCGACTCCGTTTTTATGAGTCGTCTCATAGCTTTGGCGCTTTCTTCATCCAGCCGCCATTGCTGCTGGGCATGCACGGTGGTGCGTGGGCTCAGCGGGTAATAACATACGTTCTGCACCGGTTTTGTCACAATAATTCCTATCTTGGGTAGGTGCTGTGTCATGCTGACATGTATACTTTAACAGTAAGTAACAAAAAGTCAATGATTACATTTATGCGTTCAGCTTGGAAGAAACTATCAAAAATGCTAAAATGTCTGCAGATTTTAAAGGAGCATATATGGCAACACTTCGGGGTAATTTTACTAAGCGCGAGTCTGGGTTGCTCGTGCCGTTTCGGTCGCAACCAGGTGAGGATTACCAAGGCACGTACGGTGAGGACGCTGAGCATTTATTGGATATAATGCAAAGAACAGGAATTAATGTTCTTCACGATTTACCTTATGGTCCACCAGACCAAGTCGGTTGTCCGTATTCGCCTGTTTCAACCTACGCCATTGACTCGCAGCGTATACGGCTTGAGGCTTTGGCGCAAGCCGGTGACTTGAATTCACGCGAGCTTGACGCGTATTATAATTGTGTCGCCTCTGGTGAGCCGGCTAATACAATGCGTACCGTAAAACAGGATTTATTAAAGTGCGCATCTGAAAACTTTATTAATAATGCATCACCGGAGCGTCAGCAGGAGTTTAACGAATGGCGTAAGCGAGAGGCTGAATGGCTTGAGCCGTACGCCGCATACGAAGTGTTAAGTGCTTTGCCGCAAAATGCAGGAAAGCGTTGGCAGGATTGGGAAACTGGCAAAAACTATTCGCCTGATCTTATACGCAGCTTGCAGCAGCGTTTTGGGCGCGATATGACAGCAGTCTATTACACCCAGTGGATTGTCGAACAACAGACCATGCAGTACTTGCGTTATGCACAGGCGCTTGGAATTGAGGTTTGGACTGACCTGCCTTTTTACGTTGGTTCGCAAGATGTGTGGGCTAACCGTAATATTTTTGAACTGAACCCAGATGGCACGCAAATCAATCAAGGTGGTGCGCCTCCAAGCGCGACCTCGCCGATTGCAGGACAGGCATGGGGTAATGCTACATACAATTATCATCCAGAGAGTGATTCGCAAAATGCCGCGGCCGTGATTGAGTGGTGGACTAAGCGCCTTAGAAGGGCTAATAAATTAAGCTTAGGCAAGGTGCGCCTTGATCACTTTATTGGGTTTGCCGAACCGTATAATATTGACGCCAATGCTCCAGATGGCTCGCAGGGGTGGCGCGCTCCCGGTATGGG
>CALEKV010000042.1 GCA_937902525.1 uncultured Candidatus Saccharibacteria bacterium
CCGAGCTGACCGTTATAGTTATCTCCCCACGCATACACCGCGCCATCATTAGTCAATCCGAGCGAATGGAAATCGCCCGCACTCACTTGTTTAAACGAAGCCTTAACCTCCCCCTCAAAAGTAACTTCCGTGCCGCCGACACTTGGGCCGGAGGTGGTGGATAGTCCAGTAATACTACTTTGAGCGTTAGCAGGTAAAGACAGGAGTGGCATACAGGCTATGGCTAGGGCGCTAAAGCTTAGGACTAAGCGGCGAGTAGCCTGGCGTAGCTTGTGGGCTGTAGTTTTGGTATGAGTAGTAATGTACCTAGTATGGGTACGTTTGTTTTTTGCTAGTAGCGTTAACATACTATTTTAAAACTCCTGTGTTTGGTGTTTTTTATGTAATTCCAAATTGTTATTTAACTCACCTGTTCGTCTCTGTAGCGTCCTCTCTAAAGACGATATAGATGTTTTAAATTATAGCGGTTGTGGTTAGGAAAGGCAAGGGGGGGTATGGAGATCGTTACTCAGACAGCAGCGCTGAGATAGACAGTTTGGGAAACCTAAATTAATACACTCCGGCTCACTCCAAAAGGTGCTCCATTTTTCACCACGCGAGATCACCATAATTAGCATAATTATGGAAATTGCCGCCCTCTGGGGTAGCTTTTTCGAGTTCGGACTTCGGTGTAAAACCCCGCCATACGGCATCAAAGTTAATGACGAGCGCGGAGCGTTACCTGTCCCGTAGCCGGCGGTCTCTCGCTCTCGAAAATGCGTTCCATATACGCTTCGAATGTTCAGGCGGACGTTGCGTGATGATATCACCATTCCCTTCAAACGCGTGCCGTTGGGCAACTTCCGCAATAATACGGAACAGGTTAGTTTCACCGGTAAACCCCTCCAGTGGATCAATCACTACAAAGCGCGGCGCAGTACTGTTCGGCTCAGTCACAAAAACATTATGCGACGGGGTATCAACCGAGACTTTGCGCTCTCGCATCTCCACGAGAGTTTCATCGAAAAGGTCAAGGCTGGTTTCAGTAATACACTTCGCTAGTTGGCCCACCTTTAGGGTATATATGTCAATACCCCCGTAAGGGCTCAGCACCTTCGCTACACATTTGCACCTAAAAAGCAGCTGCTTTACACTGTAAGGGTCTAGTCTAAACAGGAGAACGGCCACTAAGAGCTATTCTAAAAATCTCTATGCCCCGAAGTAGTAGTTCCACTCTGCTTTGGGCGCGCAAGCATATGCTCTGCAGTCCCTTCAGAGCGCGATAGATAGCATTTGTTGGGTCTTTCTGGGTTATTGAGGAATACTGTCACTATTATACCTGGTATAATACTTTTCTGAGAGATATGGGCTCTTGCTGCATAACGTTGTAAATTATACAACATTAGCATATTGTTTTTAGAAAAACGCCATGCTATTATATGAATGTTTACAAAACAAAAATAAAAAGGTGGTTACATGAAAATACAGAGCGGTAGAATTAAAAGCCTGTCACTGGCAGGTTTATTAGCAGTGTCATCGATCGTTGGCGCAGCAGCACTTTCAGGCTCGCCGAGTGCGTATGCGGCAGGTCAAACCTGTACGTGGACTGGTGCAGGCACGGATAATAAGTTCAGTACCGTGGCGAACTGGACAGAGTGCGGTGGCGCGGCGCCAACCAACGGAGACGCGTTAGTTTTTGATTCTACGGGATTAGTTGAGGAGGACGCCTCTCTGATAAATGATATTAGTGGGCTGACAGTGGGAGGTATGACGTTCAAAAGAACCGATGATGGATGGAGGACGTACAACATTAATCTAGGTACTATCTCGCTTGATGGTAATATATCACTTGCCGGTAGCGGTGCCAATCTCGAAGGGAATATCGGTTTGTCGCGGGATGTCGAAGTGACGAAGAGCGGGTCTAGCTATAGCGAGTATATTGATTTTGGTGAGGGCAAGTCGCTACGAATTAACACGAACGGACATAATTTTACGACAAAAGAGAACACGTCAGTTTACATGAGTGAGCTGTCTGGAACTGGAACCATTACCTCTTACGGGGGTGCGTACGGGCAGGGTGTAGATGTGAAGGATGGGACCCAATTTACGGGTGCATACGTTATGCATGATGGAGCGCGGTTTTATGTATACCCAAATGCTCTTAATAGCGCTTCACCTATCACGGTCGATAATGCTTCGCTAGCGGCTTGCGGGATCAAGGGCGGCGAAGTCGCTAACCCATTAACGATTGGTGGTTCTATATATATGTCTATTACCTGCAGCGGAATAGGCGGCACTGGTGGCGACGTAGTATTCGATCCCGACGCGAGTGTTAACTGGACTGGGCCGATAACGCTCACTTCAAACGTTGAAGTCGCAGGTAATGGTGAGTTTAAGATTAGTGGTGCGCTAAGTGGTAATTATACTATAGAGTATAAAGGGGATGTTGGCAGGGTTGTCAATAACTCCCCGGACAATACGAGCAACACTCAGTCCGGTGCACAGGAGTCAGAGGGTGTTGAGGTAAAACTTGATGCTAGCAATGGCGATAGTTTTGGTGTTAAGGTTAAAGATACTGGCGTATTAACGGGAACATACGCCTATGGATGGGTTTACGGCATGCTTAAAGGTACGGGAACAGTCACTGGCTCCCTGTCAGTTTATCGGCAGGGTACTATTGCTCCAGGAATGAGTCCTGGTTGTCTGACGGTAGGCTCACTCTCGTTGAGTGGCACATACCAGGTTGAGTTTGGCGGTAAAGATGCTTGTAGCGGATACGACCAAATTCGGGTTACGGGGGTTAGCGGATACTCGAACCCTGTAGATATCGATGAAGATAATGCAGTTCTTGCGCTCTACGGGTTTGGCGATTTTGTTCAAGCAAAGGGTGATACATTTGTGATTATCGATAACCAAACTGACGAGGATGTTCAGGGGACGTTCAAGGACCTTCCAGAAGGTGCCGAAGTAAAAGTTGGGGACGCAATCTTTACTATCAGTTACAAGGGCGGTGACGGTAACGATGTCGTGCTCACGGCGCAAAACAGTGCTAAGTTGCCAGGAGTGCCAAACACCGGTATCGCACAAATTATTACCGCTAATCCAGTTATTGCAGTTTTGGCTGGTCTACTGACCGCTGGTGCAATAGCTCTTGCATCTCGAAAGAAAGCAAGCACAAAAGCATAAGCAGTGTAGTATACTTATAGGTGGGCAAGTCATTTGTCCACCTATTTGTTATGTTTCAGGATATACGTCCACAATCAGGGGGAGATAGACGTCGGCGGTTGAATGTGCCAGATCGCTCGGTTTCCTATGGAGCGGCGCCGCTTGGAGCGCGCGGGTCTGTGTACGTCGAACGAGTGACTATTAGTGATGTCGTTGTGGTACGACAAACGACGCAGCGTACTGAGGCGGTGGTTTCTGCACAGCACGAAGAGATGTTTCCCCCCGTACACACTAGTAGGCCAGATCCAGAGGAGGAGATTGAGACTGTCTCACCTATGGATACTTCCGAGAAGATCGTCGTTGACTCAAGAAAGCAGAATAAAAAGCACCGCAAGGTGGTGAAATTTGCTCTTAATTGGCCAAAAGTAAAACGTGCGATGAGGTGGTCTGGGATAGCCCTATTAGTTGCACTAACTGCTTGGATTAGTATAGATACCTACCTGACAAATTTAGAATTAAAACGTAGACTTGAGACTCTACCAGGGGCAGCCACGAGCGAGTCTGCTACGCCTGGACAGCGCCAGGCGGCCGAAGGGACTGATGAGACGGAGCCTTCTGGTGACGCAATCGAGAAGTATGCTGTTGCTGCCGATATGCCCAGGGTTATTCGTATCGAGAAAATTAGTGTTAAAGCTAGAGTGCTACAGATGGGGATAAATCCAGACGGTAGTATGCAGGCTCCTGTGGGGATATATGACGCCGGTTGGTATAGCGGTAGTTCTCGACCAGGAACTAGGGGCGCGGCAGTGATTGATGCTCATGCGAGCGGCCCAACACGACAGGGCTTGTTTGCCTATCTAGACAAGTTGGAAAACGGCGATACTGTGGAAATAGAGCGTGGCGATAGATCAAAATTAGTATACAAGGTTATAGGTAAAGAAACAGTTGCCAAGGATTCTGTTGATATGCAAAAACTCATGTCAGCTCAAGGCTCGAGTGATGAGGCGTTGAACCTCATTACCTGTAATGGCACCTGGGTTGGCGATCAGCGAACGTTTAGTCATCGTACTATCATTTATACCGAAAAGATCTGAACTCGTCAGTATGGCGCGTGAAGATGTACTGAGGCTTTGGCAAAACCCTATGGAGGCGCGTGCTAGCGTATGGCCTTTCTCATTTTAAAGGACAATTAAAGTCTTGCCCGTATATGCTTGGTTCATGAACGAAGAACATACAAGTATAGAAAGGGGATTATGAATACAATTATAAGAGGGGTACGTAATGCGTTTCGTAATGTGGTGCGTACTGGTTCGATTGTTGTTATTTTAAGCATCAGCATTGGGTTGGTGATTGCCATGCTCGCCGCAAGGCAGGCGGTTGATACAAAAAT
>CALEKV010000043.1 GCA_937902525.1 uncultured Candidatus Saccharibacteria bacterium
ACTATATTATCAACTTACACGCTGGACAATTGAACGCAGGTGGGCATAGCAGGAACTTACGCGGTAGTAGTGGCGGTGTGTTTGCTTATAGTGATGTAACTAAATTATTCCAACGCATTCGTGACGAAAGCCATCGCTTTGCGGTTAGTTACCACACAAACTTAAAGCGCACCGCGCAGCTAAAGAGTACGCTGGAGGATATACCTGGTATTGGTCCGGCAACACGTAGGAAACTCATTAAGACATTCGGCAGTACCCGTGGCGTGCAATCTGCCGGTGTTGATGAGCTTGCCAAGGTAGTTGGGTTAGATAGGGCTAAGAAGATAGCGGCTCACCTGTCCGACTAATCAGGCTTATGCTATACTAGCGTTACATGAACGCGCGCAAACATGGGTTTAGTATTATTGAAATGATTATTGTAGTAGCGGTGATTGGTATATTAGCTATCATAACTGTGTTCGCGTTTAGTAATTACCGGTCAAGGGCTGCAAGGACTGAAGTGCGTAATGAATTGACCCAGGGTGCATCGGCCGCCAAAAACTATCGTAACTTTAACAACACGTATCCAGTTACTGCCAATGCCTTTAACGCCATACATAAGTCTGGTAGCGAGCTGACGCTTACGTATACGCCCATTGGAGCTGGGGCCGGTTATTGCTTGACAGCCACAAGTACTAATTTGACGCAATCTTGGTATGTGAGCGACGCGGTCGTGCAGCCAACAACAACTAAGCCAGCCGGTTGTCCGTAGTGATATAGTAAATATATGTTCCATACTGAAAACAGAAAGCGCTTTATTGAGCGCGCTGAAGGTGCATTGATAGTAGTGGCCGGTTACGATCAAATGCAGTTAAGCGGCGACATGGCTGCGCCATTCTTACAGGAAAGCAATTTTTGGTGGCTAAGCGGCATTGAGTATCACGGCTGGAAGATGATTATCGATGGCGCGCGCGGTAAATCCATTTTAATTCGCCCGGCGCTTAGCCAAGTGCAGCAGATTTTTGACGGCGGGCTGTCTGATGATGATGCGCTTGTACTGACCGGTGCGGACGATATACTGGGTGATGATGAGTTTGAGCATACGTTAATGCAGTTGGCGCGCGCCCATACTCGCGTTTTAACGACAGTTAATAAAAACGAAGGTGACTTTTGCACCAACCCGGCGCAACAAAAATTACGGCAGCGCTTGGAGCGGATATTTAAGTTGGTTGAGCCATGCAATAATCAGTTAGCGGCTTTACGAGCCATTAAACAACCGGTCGAAATTGAGCGTATAAAAAAATCTATAAAAATTACTATTGATGCGTTTGCTATGGTGCGTGGCGGGTGGCATGACTACAAGGCAGAATGTGAAGTCGAGGCTGATTTTACGCGTAGTTTTAGGCGTCATAACGCCATGCATGGGTATGACCCAATTGTCGCAGCTGGTCCACGGTCATGCACACTTCATTACCACGCTAATAATCAAAAGTTATCCAGGCGCGACGCAGTGGTGATTGATATTGGCGCACGCCATGCTGGCTATTCGGCAGATATCACCCGTACATATTGCCAGAATCCTTCAAAGCGCGTGCGGCAGGTTCACGCGGCGGTAGCTGCCGCGCATAATGCCATTATTAATTTACTAGCCCCTGACTTACCCGTAGTTGAATATATAAAGCAGTCCGACGAAATTATGCAGGACGCCCTGGTGTCACTTGGCTTGATTACATCGCGCAACGACACTGTCGGTTACCGTCAATTATTTCCACACTCTATCAGCCATGGGCTTGGTGTTGACGTCCATGACAGCTTGGGCGCACCATACTATTTTAAGCCTGGTATGGTTTTAACTGTTGAACCCGGCATATATATCCCATCTGAAGCAGTTGGCGTGCGCATAGAAGATAACATATTAATTACGCCCACCGGTCACCAAAATCTTAGTAGTGTGTTGTCGACAGATTTATAGCCCTACGGTATAATAGTAGCAATGAAGCGGCAATTTTTAGTCTTGATTGTGCGGTGGATGCTTAATTCACTGGGGCTTTGGATTGCCGTCCGTATATTTGGCACCGGTTTTACCGACGAAACTATTAATGCTAGTGTGCCAGTTTTTCTGGTGGCCGGCTTTATCTTTTCAATTGTTAATGCGGTGCTAAAACCGATTGTTACCATTTTGTCGCTCCCTGCTATCCTGCTGACTTTGGGGCTGTTTACCGTTATCGTAAACGGTATCATGGTGTACATATCGCTCAAGTTGACGCCTGGGCTCAGTATGACATTTTGGCACTCAGTCCTTACTGGCCTTGTGTTAAGTCTGGTAAACTATATAGTAAGTAGCGTACTTGAGCTCGAATATTCTAATAACAGTACGTCACAGGAGAGTTTATGAAAATGTTAGATATTTTACAAATTGTCATGCTGTCATCGGCGGTGTTGATGATTGTTTCTATACTATTACAACAGCGTGGCGCCAGCTTAGGAGCCGGTTTTGGCGGCTCTAGCGAACTGTATACCACTCGCCGCGGATTTGATAAAAATTTATTTGACGTGACGATTATCTTTGCAGTGGTGTTTGCCGGTTCGATTGTTGTAGGATTGTTGCTCGGCTAGGAGCGGGCTTGCTGTTGTGGACAATAACGCAAAAAATGGGTGGAAAGCGTTTTCTGGATCAGGGTTTGACCGCAAGGCCGTCCTGCGTCGTTTTAAAAAGGCTGAAGTTGCAACTACGCGCCACGCGCACCGTTTTTTGGTATCAAGGTTAGATAACGCCCGCGCTGTGCGCAAAGAGGTGGGGGTGTGGATGGTTTTGATGGGCCTGATGATTGCCGGTATGGGCGTGCAGTTTGGTTTCAGTCAAAGGGGCTACATGCAACAGGCGCCCAGCCAGGGCGGTACTTACTCCGAAGCTGTAGTCGGTCCAGTCGCAACACTTAACCCACTATATGCGTCATCTAGCGCTGAAGTTTCGTTCAGCAAGCTCGCCTTTTCTTCACTGTACGATTACGATAACACGGGTTTTTTACGCAAGGACTTGGCCACGAATTTAACGATTGAACAGGGAGGGGCTGTATATAAAGTTGATATACGCAAAGATGCAAAATGGAGCGATGGACAGCCGCTAACGGCAAAAGACGTGGTGTTTACTATCAACTTAATAAAGAACCCCGCCACTCGTTCGCCGCTAAGGGTTAACTGGGCGGATGTTACCGCTAAGGCAATTGGCGATTATACGGTGGAGTTAAAGCTGCCCGCAACGTATGCGGCATTCCCGCACGCCCTCACGTTTCCTGTTCTGCCTGTGCATATGTTGCTGGATGTTAATGCCGGGGCACTCCGTGAAAGCGCGTTCAGCCGCAATCCAATCGGTAGTGGTCCATTTGTATTTAAGCTTTTGCAGCAGGCCGACACGATCACTAATTACCAAGCGATTCATTTGGTTGCTAATCAGAAATATTATGGGGGGCAGGCTAAGTTGGACCAGTTTGAGTTGTATGCCTACGCTAACGAAGACGATATAAAGGTGGCTTTGCAGGCAGGTGAGGTTAATGGAGCGGCCGGTGCTGAAAATATCCAGGCTAAGGACCTAGGTGCTATTTATAATGCTACCAATGTGCCGTTGGCGAGTGGGGTATATGCGCTATTCAATAATGGGAGCCCAGTGCTGAATGATGTGAGAGTGCGTAAGGCTTTGCAAATTGGTACAGATATGGAAAAAGTACGCCAAGCTGTTGGTGGCAGGGTTTTGCCTCTTAGTTTGCCCTTTACGGATGGTCAGGTGCCTGGTGTGCCCATGGCGCCAGCGCTTAATGTGGCTCAAGCAATCGCTAGCTTGGATGAAGCCGGTTGGAGGCTAAGCGACGGTGTACGCACCAAAGAAGACCGACCCCTGCAACTAGCCATCACAACGACTAGTGACAAACAGTACGTCGCTGCAGCTAACGAGCTAGCTAAGCAGTGGGAGGCACTAGGGGTCAGGGTGACGGTGAGTAGTATAGATGCTGCCAGTATTTCTGCCCAATTTGCGCAGACTGTTTTGCAGCAACGTAATTTTGACGTGTTGGTTTACGAACTGGCTATCGGTGCAGACCCAGATGTGTATGCCTATTGGCATTCATCCCAGGGGGGTATGAATATCGGCGGGTATAACTTCGCTAATTATTCCAACAAAAATGCTGATGCAGCGCTAGCTAGTGCGCGTTCAAGGATTGATGGTGCGCTAAGGAATGCTAAATATGTCGCTTTTGCCAGGCAGTGGTTAGATGATGCGCCGGCGCTTGGTTTGTATCAACCGGTATTGGAGTATGTAGTTAACAA
>CALEKV010000044.1 GCA_937902525.1 uncultured Candidatus Saccharibacteria bacterium
TGCCAGTGGCAAGTCCATATAACCCAGGTCGCCAGACACGCGCAGAACGTCATCTTTAGTTTTTGGCATTAAGTGCCCCACCGTTTGCAAAATGCTTTGCGTCTCAAGCGGTGTTGACCAGTAACCGTCACGGCGCGGTGACACGCGGCGCACCAAACGCTGGCCAATAATGGTGTTCACCGTACTGGCAATCAAAAACGGTTCTATTTCCATATCAAGTAGGCGCGGCAACACGCCAGCGGCGCTGTTGGTGTGGAGTGTACTAAAGACTAAATGACCCGTCAATGCCGCCTGCACAGCCAGATTAGCTGTTTCTGAATCACGGATTTCCCCCACCATCACCACGTTTGGGTCTTGGCGCAAAATTGATCGCAAGCCGTTTGCAAACGTCAACCCAACCTCTGGGTTAACCTGTATTTGATTAACGCCATCCATTTTATATTCAACCGGATCCTCCAATGTCACGATGTTGATTGTGTCGTCCTTAATCTCCTTAATTAGCGCATATAAACTAGTTGATTTACCACTACCGGTAGGACCGCTAGTTAGCAGCATGCCATTAGGTTTTTTTAGCCCTTTACGGATAGCGCGCAACGAACGCCCAGCGTAACCCATTTGATCAAGATCAAAGCTAGTGCCAGATTTATCCAACAGACGAATAACGACTTGCTCACCCCAAACGACGGGACTAATTGCAATACGCAAATCCACTTCCTTGCCAGCCACCTTAACAGTAAACTGTCCATCCTGCGGTACGCGGTGTTCGTCAATTTTTAGGTTGGATAAAATTTTTATACGACTAACCAACGCCGGCTCTATACTCTTAGGCAGCTGCATTACTTCGCGCAGCACGCCATCAACACGACAGCGGATTTTCAGCGCTTTTTCCAGCGGCTCAATATGCACATCGGAGGCGCGCGATTTAACCGCGTATTCTAAAATCGTACTAAGTGCTCGGCTGATTGGTGAATCCTGCACAATCGTTTTGATATCACCGCTTTGTTCGGCGGCGGCTTCCTGTTGCGACACCGAAGCTGCCTCATCAACGCTAGATAAATCCGTTTTGTATTGGTCTAACACGTGACGAATGCCGGCTTCAGATGCCATAAATACTTTGAGCGGGCGCTGAATACGATTGGCAAGATAGTCAACTGCCTGCACGTTGCTAGCATCAACCATGGCTACCGCTAACCGATTTTGCACTTCCGCTAACGGTACGGCCATGAACCTTTCGGCGGTATCCGACGGTAAAAGCGATAGTATATTTTGATCGACCAAACTATTGGTCAAATTGACATAAGGTACGCCCGAAACGTGTGCGATGGCGTGCGTCAAAAGCTCGTTATCAATCTCGGATTTTTCAGTTAAGATATTCAGCAAAGGCTGGCCGGTCTGAGTAGATTCAGCCGCAGCCGCATCCAACACGTCAGCCGCCACCAAACCCTCATCCTTAAACAAGGTAGTTAACTTTATTTGCAACTCGTTAGTCATTAATGACATATTAGCCTAGCCCTTAGCAGATTAATTGCCACCAATTATCGTCTCAACCGTTGGGTTAATAGCATCAGAACGGAATATCTTGACGTCTGGTTTAGGTTTATCATCTTTAATCGGTTCGGCCACCTTTACCTTTTCACCGTCGCCTGATAACTTCAAAAACGGAATTGAATTAGCCACAAAAATTGCAACCATTACAGATGTAGAAGCGATTAGGATAAGCATAGCTATATCAGATTTTTTCATTTTACAGGCACCGTCTTTTCCGTTAGATTAATCGATTTAGCTGGTACATAATAAGCATGCCCCTGAATAGTCGCCGTCATCCTGGTAGCAGACTGTTCAAGTTTTAAAGAATCAACATTAATTGTACGAATAGACAGCTCGAGGCGCCGTAAAACTTCTTTAATACTGCTTGGATCGCTCGAAGATATTACCGCCGTAAATGACACAGGCTTTGCCGCTGCCACGGGACTTTTGATTTTGCTGCCGCTAGTTGACGAATTTAACGAAAACGATTCTAGCGATATGTTTTCTGCCTTGCCAATCAACACCTGCTGCATGGATGCGCCAAGCGCTAGTGGATTATTTTCAGCTGGCAACGCGTCCAACACCACCTGTAGCGCGGTCTTCGATTGATCCGCTTTCGCGTTATTCAGTGCTTCGTTAGTTTCTAGCAACCGGATGTTACTGGTGAGCTTAGGTGCAGTCTCATTGTTAGCCTTAAGTGTACGAACAGTTTCAGCTTTAGCCGACAAAACCTTTTCTTTGTACACAATCCGCTCAAACAAGAACCATGATGTAACGACCGCAAAACCGACCAACACCGAAGCACCAGCCACCCAGATAAACATGGTGCGCGCGGAATCTTGAATAAGCTGGCGTTTACGCAAAGTTACATCTTTTTTAGCTGCGTCCATTAGTTGCCCTCCTGTATGTCAGTCGCCGGCTGCGTAAATAAACTCATTGGTACGCCTAAGTGTGAATCCGTCACATCTATCACGCCAGTCGGCGATTCTATTTGCACCGACGTGGGCTTATTGGATGTCAATTCCTGAGGGTACTTAAACGACACCTTAAAACGCAGCACTTTTTTGCCCGTCGAATCCTCACCATAGCTTGTGTTAGATACCGTGACATCATCTGTTAATGATTTACGAGATTCTTTGTTATTGATTGTGTAAATAATATGGCTGTTTAATATGGTCTTTTTAAACGCATCCGCCGCGTTAAAACCTTCATTGGCGGTACTTTCTATGGTAATAGTACTTTTTACAGGATCAACGCTAATCATATTCATTTTGACTTCATTTGGCGCTTTTGGGTTGACCGCCTTTAGGGTGTCAAAAATGCGCGAAGACACTTGTTTATTGTCATTGAGTTGCGATACAACAGACAGCTGATTTTGGATAGTCACCACTTTGGACAAATCCGGATTGTTATCATTTAATTTTTTAAATTCACTATCGATGGACTGGTTGGCTAGACCGTCGCGAATGGCCTGCGTTCCGATGTACATGGCCAACACCACCACCAATCCTGCGGCCGCCAGGCAGGTTAATATAGAAAGCGAGATAACTTTAGAACGCAGCCGCTGCGAGCGCAAAAATTCTTGTTTGATATCAGGTACAAGGTTGATTTCGATCACGACTGGTTACTCCTTTTTGCCAAACCAACGGCAATAGTAAACTCAGACGCCACAGCAGCCAATTGCTGCTGGCTATCATTACTCAGACGCACACCCTGCCACGGATTAGCAATGGCTGCCTGCAACCCAGCCTTGCTACCCAAATAATCGCTAAGCTTGGGAATAACAGCCGCAAAGCCAGAAAGCAGCATAATATTGACCGGGATATTAGGATAGCGAGTTTGGAAAAACTTAATCGATTTAACGATTTCGGCAGCATAACCATCCAGAGTTGATTCGGCAGCATAAAACACTTGGCCTTCAAGCCTGTCAAGCGACAAGCCAAACTTAAGAATAAACTGGCGTGCCTGGTCATCTTGGACGTTCAGGTTTTGCACAGCGGCCTTTATTAGTGAATTAAGGCCGGTTGGAATGTTCCTAACCAGGCGCGGCGCATCGCCATAAGTAATAGTTAAGTCAGTGGCCAATTCACCCATATCAATCATCACCATGGCAGTCGTGGCAGAATTTGGCGGCGTTAAGGCGCGCACCATAGCAATAGAGTCAGGTTCAGCCGCACTCACATTTAGGCCCAAAGCTTCCACCATTTCCA
>CALEKV010000045.1 GCA_937902525.1 uncultured Candidatus Saccharibacteria bacterium
GTTAACGGAGCGGTCATCAACGTTGATGGTGGCGACTCTGCTAAGAGTTACGTGCTCGAGCAAGAATCAAACCTGCGCTCGGAAGACTAGTCTGTTTGACTCCCTCTGCATGAGGAGTCAGAGAAGAAAGAACCTTAAGTTATACTGTTATTAATGACGAAAACTAAAAACATCGCAATCATGCTTGGTATATACTACGGGGCACTTTTTACGGTGTGGTTTACTGTTGAGTGGCTGTTTCATTCAAAGCTCATATCTACGAGTGATCCAGTAAACTACTGGCTTATCCAGAGCGGCGTCAAAGAAGGTGCATTAAAGATTCTTATCTGGCTCATGCCTGCCATCCTACTCATACACGCCTACCGATCCCAGCTATATATCACGCTTAATCAGATGTTCCGCGCCAAGGTCAATTGGCTTAAGTTGCTACCGGTCGTTTTACTATTTACCCTATATCTCGTCGTGGGGGTATACGATATTTTTGATGGCACAATATCTATAGTACCGGGCTTTGTCTGGTCTCAACTTTTGTGGGTGTTGTTTGTCGGCATAACTGAAGAGATGGTCTTTCGCGGCTGGCTACTTAACGCAACCATAAAGGATGCCTCAAAAAGTAAGCAGTGCGCAATGGTGGCGATAAACAGCCTATTGTTTTTAGGTATTCATGTGCCAATATGGATATTTACAAACCAGCTTGACATCGTTTTTAGCAGTTACAGCTTTTTATCGGTTGTTGCGCTCAGTTTTATCTTCAGCTGGACATTTATTAAGACAAAAAGCATCCTGCCCGCCATTGTCCTGCACATGTACTGGGATTTGTTAATAGTTTTGTTTTACGGCGCGTAAATTTGATATTTAATTATTATCTTTGCCGGAGATGCTCAGGGGACTGTCAATACTTTTGTGGAAACTACTCATCAAGCAACGACATTATCTGGTAACCATGCTTTGCTATGTCGGTTGGATTATAAAATGTTACATCTTTTGTCTTAAGCACATAACCGACTCGTTTTCGCATCTCTCGCCCGGTTGGTTTTCGAGTTTCATTGTCGATCTCTTCTAGTATCAGCACATCGCCAGGCTGGCAGTCAAAATCCGCCACCCTCACGTCGAACGTTTTATTGCCATTCAATACTTCGTCAAAATATGGCTGATATGCTTTTTTGCGAATTTCTTTCATACCCTAATTCTAGAACTACGGATGTCATTTTGCGAGGGCCTTTTACTTTCCTAGTCAGGGCATAATAGGCATATCGCTGAAATAACCCACGATAACTTTGCTATGATTAGTGCATGAGCAACAATACATTGACAGCCCTTACGGGCGTGCGAGTTGGACACGCAACCGATACCGATAACCTAACAGGGTGCACGGTAGTGCTTTTTGACAAAGCTTACCCAGTGGCCCATGCGTCACACGGTGGTACACCTAGAACATATGACACGACGACTCTGGAACAAGGCAAGTCATTTTATCGTAAACACGCCTTATTCATTGCCGACGGCGCGTGGCTTGGGTTGGAAACTGCTGCATATATAGCGGCAGCGTTACGCGAGCAAAACATCGGCTACACTATTGGCAAAAACGTCATACCGTCTATTTCTGGCGCATGTGTTCAGTCGCTCGGAATGTACGTTGCAAAGATAAAACCGCAATTTGGCGCTGAAGCCGTGAAAAAGGCAACAGCTGCACCCGTGCAATCCGGGAATATTGGCGCTGGCACTGGCACAACGGTTGGTAAATTTTCTTTTAACCCGGGCGGTATCAATATGTCAATGAAAGCCGGTGTTGGTTCGGCCAAAATTGAACTTGGCGGTGGCGTCATAGTTACGGCACTGACCGTGGTAAATGCCATGGGAAATATCATTGGCGAAGACGGCAGTATTATCGCTGGTAATAGGGGCGGCAGCAATGACTTAAAATATCGGACATTCGAAGGCTTCAGTAACTACATTACGGAAAAATCGAACACAACAATTTCCATCGTTGGCGTAAATGTTGCCCTAAACTCTCAGGAAGATTTACGGCGAATTGCTGAGATTGCAACGCACGGTCAGGTACGAGCAATTAACCCAGTTAATACGTCACTAGATGGCGATACGATATTCGTTTTCTCCACTGAAGAACTTACCCCACACCTTTCGCACATTGGCACGGTGATCGAAGATGGTGATTGGTATAAACTTTATGTCGATGTCATAGCTCAGGCGGCAGCAAGAGCTGTTCAGGAGAGTATTTATGATGCGTGTTATTCAGCGGAATC
>CALEKV010000046.1 GCA_937902525.1 uncultured Candidatus Saccharibacteria bacterium
CGGCTTAGACGTGAAGAGGGGGCGAGGAAAAGGCTCGTCGTGCTGGCTATCTGTCTTTTTTATATGCTTTTCCATCTTCTTTATAATTTTAGCGAGTATCGGCATATCCATGTGCTTGGGATTGCGCTGAACGGAAGGTATATATTGGCCGGACTCTTTCCTATCGTGGGTCTGGCGGTATTCTATTGGTCGGCGCTGCTCCGCAAACAGCCGGTCATGCGGACGATTCTCGCCGTGCTGGTTATAGGCGGGCTGGCAATATGGAGCGGACTATCGCTCTTGCTGCGTAACCCCCAGCTATTCCATAGCTAAATAAAACACCCTACCGCTATGGCAGGGTGTTTTATAGCAGACTCTTGTCTACTTACCAGGAGCGACGATTGTTGCCCTGGCCGCCGAAGTCACGGCGAGGAGCGCGGGGCTCCTGTGGGCGTGCTTCGTTCACGACGATAGTGCGGCCCTGTACGTCGCTGTTGTTCAGCTTGTCGATGGCTGCCTTGGCGGCGTCATCGTCATCGAACTCGACAAAACCAAAGCCTTTTGAGCGATTGGTCTCGCGGTCGATGATGACCTTAGCTGATGCTACTTGCCCGAACTCTGCAAAGAGCTCTTCGAGGGCGCGGTCGTCGATGCTCCATGGGAGTGAGCCGACGAAAAGTTTGGTTGCCATTGTCTGGTAACGTCCTTCTTCTCGGTATTCTAGTGAGGTAATACCGAGTGACCGGGATTAGCTGCGCCTCTTCAAAAACCAACTAAACTTAATGTAACTTTCTAGAACCTGAGCGCTTTTTCCTTAGTACGGAAACAGCCACCCCTTTTTCGCAGCCTTCTAGTAGTCTCAAGCGTAGCACACTTCTCTCAATATCTCAAGGACTATTTGCATGAAAAACAGCATCAATTCAGTGGGATACTTCACAGCTTTCGTTCAGCATTACGGGTTATGCTTATGGCTAAGAGCGTTTGACCACGTTGCCGAAACGCCTTACACATAAAAAATCGTAGAAAGGACTCGCTACCATGAAACGATTACCACAATTTAGAAACCTAAAACGTCTGAGCGTGCTCAACAAACCGACAAAAGTTACCGATATCACCGATGCCGACGCGGATGAGTACGATGACAAGTGGTTGCTAAAGGCAGAAAAAATCGAGGTCAAGCGACTCCGCAACTGGCGTCAGCAGCTTGCATCGTAGCGGTCTTCCTGCTATCTGTTGACGTATCAGCTATACTAGGGGTATGAGTGGTGTTCAGCGCATTGTCGTCATCTATAACCCCAAAAGTACCGGTCGCAGCTACGAGCTTGCGCGGCGGTTTCGGCGCAAGATCCGCCGCAGCCTCGATGTGCCGGTGACGCTAGTGGGGACGAAATCGATGGGGCACGGCGAAGTGCTCGCCCGCAAATATGCCGATATGTATGAAGGCTGTATGATTGTCGTGTCAAGCGGAGACGGCGGATATCACGAAGCAGTTAATGGCGTGCTCGGTTCCACACGCCCGGAAACTATTTTAGGACTGTTGCCTGGCGGCAATGCCAATGATCACTATAATTTCATCCATCATGGGGAT
>CALEKV010000047.1 GCA_937902525.1 uncultured Candidatus Saccharibacteria bacterium
GCTTCATTACTACTACAAGCCATATTCGCCACTATCGCTGTCAGGTTCGCCCGCGAAAAGTTAAGTTTATTATATACACTGCCGTTGGCGCGCTTTATATTTAGCCCAATCCGTACCTATATTATGTACCGCTCAATATTAACGGTCTTTACCGGTAAATACGTTGGCTGGAATAAACTGGTTCGCACCGGTACCGTTGCGCTGCCACCTCAAGCCGTCCAGCACACTCCGCAGGCTACTCAATAATAAATTTATCAGATAAATCGCCGATGTCTTTGAGGACGGTCGCCTGACCAAGGATGGCGGTATACTGGCTTTGTACACTGCTATCTAGCGCCGCCACTGCCGACTCTATACGGTGTGCTGCAACATCAACGCTAGCATCATTAAACAGCTCCAGGCCACTTGCCAAATCACGATACCCCGCAGCTGTTTCTTTGTATTGCGCTACAACCTGGTCGCGCACTGGATCAAATCCAAGCGGGGCGACCACCTGCGCCACGCGACCAGCTAGCGTATCAATTACATCAGCATCAGCCCGTAATTCATACGTACGATATAAAAAATTATTTAAATCTACTGTCGTTGTCAGGGGGGATATTACACCCACATATTCTTTACGAATTTCAGCCAGCGACTGCAAAAAAGTGGTTAACTCGACATAACGTGCAACGGCCTGGCGGCTTTGCTTAACCATAGCCTCGGCCCTAATTGCACGGGCTTTGGTTTTTGTAGCGCCAGGGCTGAACCCGTATATATACATGGATTGGCTTGAACCAGCGATACTTTCCAAATTATTCAACTGGACTTCAAGGCGTTTGACAGTCTCTATGACTTTGGATGCGTTTTCAGCGCAGACAACGGGCGATTCATTTATATCATAAAAAATTGGTAACGAATCAGTATCAGCTAAATGGCCAGATTCATCCTTTAAGGCACCTGTTATATTGGCCAACTTGGCGTTATAGGCGCCGTCCTGGCGCTCAGGCATATAGTAACCGTAATAGTATCCTGCCGCAATCGCAACCAATACTAGCACCATAACTAACGCACGCGTGATACGTT
>CALEKV010000048.1 GCA_937902525.1 uncultured Candidatus Saccharibacteria bacterium
TCCGGCAAACTTCTAACTGACATCCAAGTTATCGGAAAAAGAGGGGAGTGTCAAGCGAAAAGCAGAAAGCAGTGAAACACCACTTGCTCAAAATACTGACATCTTCTTTGACTGTGAGTTGGTGGAACCGTGGTGGTCAATTAGCACCCAGGTTAATGCCCCATTCGTGCGCATGGCGATATTTGTACTACCGGCAGTGTAGAACTTGCGCGCCATATTACTCTAAGAGCCAGAATAGATTACGTTGCAATAAATGCTGTACCAAGAGAAGATGGGAGAGCTAGCGATCTTTACTTGCTTTTCTCGTTTTTTATTCTCGGAAATTATGTATTCTTAGTGTTTCCAAATCCCGATTCGGATTTGTATTTTTCCTGTAACAACTGTATCATTATTTCCGGCTTGCGATAATACACCATATTTACTTCTAT
This sequence comes from uncultured Candidatus Saccharibacteria bacterium, assembly GCA_937902525.1. Lineage (GTDB taxonomy): Bacteria > Patescibacteriota > Saccharimonadia > Saccharimonadales > Saccharimonadaceae > Saccharimonas. The sequence goes on from CALEKV010000048.1 coordinate 429, forward strand.
TTTTTTATCATAGGTCTTAATCACAACTCTCGTCCCTACCGTATATATTGTAACGATCTCTGGCCATCTAATTGTTGTTGAGCGAATAACCCCTTTCTTGCTTATACTTAGTTCCGTAAACTCTATTGAACTCTCAATAATTCCTACCGCCCAGGCAAAAAATACCAACCCTAATACTATTATATTAACGAATAACGCGCCCCAAATCTCATAAGCTTTCAGGGATAAACCATTACTTATAGAAATGATAAGAGGAAAGGTAAATAAACTCAAGAAAAGTATACCAAGTATCGTTATTGGAACAATAAGACTGAGTAAAACCCAGTAATTTCGTTCAAAAACAATCCGATTTGACCTTTGAGTTACTGTCATTACTAGATGCCTTTCTCGAACAGTATTATTGAGCGGTACTTGGTTGTGGCCTGTTTATAAACTCCCAAACCTTAGGGGCAAGTGATTGAACAATAGTAGTCGTAGAAGTACGAACAAAGTTTGATATCCCATTAACGGCCTGATATTTTATGAACTGCTTAGCTGCCTCTTTCTCTCCCTGAAATAATGTGTTTTTACTAAAATCCATGCCTATCTTTAGCCCTTGAGACATACCTTCTCTACCGATATCATCGAAAGGAGAATAAACGCCCCCGATTATGCCAGTAAAAGCACCTACTCCAAAATTAGCTATAGCTGTATTCGTATCTACAGGTTTATCATTAACTACTTGATCAACTGCGTATTGAGTTGCAGATACGGTACCATACATAGCCAGTGTGGCTGGAATCACTGCCGCAACGGGAGCTGTCACAGCGATTATTGGTGCAAGGGCTCCAGCTACTATACCACTTCCTGTGGCAACTATAAGGCTTTTTACATTTACCTCCTGCCCCATCATTTTAGTTGCAGCAATGTAACCTGTTGCACTTGCTACCCCTCCAACTACCGCACCTACTGCGACTGCAATACAAAAAGCAGTGCTAATTCCATCAATACAGTGTCCAGTTGGGTCGTTAGCCTTGATGGGATTGTTATTTACATAGGCATAGCGATCCCACGCCTGGACTCCTTGTACACTCTCTGGGACAATACTGTCAGGCGACAGGAACCGGTTAAGATAAGGGTCGTACCAGCGAGCGACGTAGTAGTACAGCCCAATCTCGTCCACTTGCGAGAGTTGGCCGGTGTACTGGTAAGGCGTATTCGTCTCCCCGCTCGACAGGCGCACTTCACCAAAGGCAGTATAGCGCTGTTCGCTCAGGAAACTGCCGTCCTCGTTGGCAGTGACGCTGGCACTGCCCAGATGGTCGGAGAGCACCCAGGTCAACACGCCATTGGTGCGCATGGCGATCTGCGCGCTGCCGGCCGTGTAGAACTTGCGCAATTCAAGCGTGAAACATAATCAAGGCGTGCACCCGTATAGCAAGTTCAGTAGGTTCAAAAGCGAACTCATCGGATAAACTTTCTTATCTCTTGCCGATTAAAGACCGGATAATTGCCGGCAATCGAATTACAACCCAAATTGCGATGGTTATAAGAAAAGGAAAGGTAAAAACTGCGAATGTTGTTGCTCGCAATTGATTATGCGAGCAAGTATATAAATCGGGCATTAGTATACACCCAACTCTTATCAATAGAGATACACAGCCACTAATTATTAAAATACTTAAAAATAGAGAAAGGTCTAATTCTAAGTAACTATTCCCACCTTGAAGATAGATTTTTATAAATAAAATTCCGGCCAGTAGGGCTCCTATGATGAACAGGGCACTCGGAATAATAAATCCAACCAGGGTAGTTACTACCACCCCCGCGATAATATAAGGCGTTAAGCGTTTCATTACCGGAAAGTATCTCATCATAATACTCCTATTCCACTGCTAATATGCGATTGCACACTG
>CALEKV010000049.1 GCA_937902525.1 uncultured Candidatus Saccharibacteria bacterium
CAAATAAAATAACCATGACATGCATGGATATTTTATTTGGTGCAGCATTCTAGACGACGTAAGAACTGCACTTCTAGGCTATTATACTACTTTTTAGGGCTATTGTCGGTCATAAACTTATTTTTCTTAGCCCATTTTTCTAACTCTTTTGCTTCATTTAGAAACTTTTGATATGAATTCTTATCGAGTCTTTTATACATTTTGTCATGTTCTTTGAACCAGCCTATATAGCCATTAGGGTGGTGTTCAATCCATGTGCGGCTCGGGTTAAGACTCTGCTCCTTGAGTTCATCTTCTGTCATATCAGGTCGATTCATAACATCATGTATGACGGACTGTGAAAATTCGTCTTGCTCTAGTAGGGTTTCAATAAATGCCAATCGGTCTGCTGGTAGTACCTTACGCACCATATCAACGTGCCCATCGTCCAAGAAGTATCCATATGGGGTATCTATACCAAACTTTGAATATAAGTTGAGCTTTTTAATCGCCAGTGGATAACGAACTGCGTGAACTAATACTAGCGATTTAGCCACCGCACAAGCGACACGCCACCACTCCGCAAATCCCTTTTCCTCGAAATGGTTAACATTTGACCGTCTAGCTATGCCAACGGCACTATGTCGTACGCCTTTGGTGTGTGAATAATTATTAAGAGTACGATATATCATATCTAGGTCATTAAACAAATCAAACTTCGCATCAAAATCAGCGAAGCTTTGCAACTGCTTTAGACCCTTCTTAAGTTCTCTCATGAAAGGTGTATCAATCTCACCCTTTGCCCATGCCTCTATGTTGGTTGGGCCGTTGTTGTCATGATTGTAAAAGATAGACAATAGACCTAGCTCATAGCAATTTTTAAGCACAAGGATTGACTCATGATAAAAGCCTTCAAGCGCCAGCTCTATGGCACTATCAAATTTGCTCTCCGACTCTGTCGCTGGAAAGGTATGAGCCGAACTGAAGATAGTAGACCTGTCCTGCGGGATAACATCCCAAACGTAATGAAGTGCCCAGTAATGGTCGTTTATTTCTTCCAGTATCGCCTGATTATCTTTAAGGTATTGTGTCGTGAGCCTATAGGCTTCATCAACATTTCGTTTATTGTGCAGTAGTAACAACGGCTCACTCTTCATGAGTTAATTATCAACTACACGGCCGAGTAAGACAATCTTTGGTAGATTGCACCTACGCCCACCCTATATTGTTTTAACAGCCAATTTTTTGTTTATTTTTGAGCAAAATAAACAATCTTTTTATGTTCATAACGAAATAATAGAGAGAAGTCGTTTTTAAAATTTTTTATTTTTTAATAAAAATAGGACAAGGGGGGGGTGTATCGACGCAAATAGTAAATATATTGTATATATGGAGCGATTTACTCTGAGCCATTTTTATTCAAGGTAGCCTGCCCGCGAATTATCTCATTTGTCAACGAGAGTAGTTATCATGAGTAATAGCTATAGTGCATCCAGATGCTCTCAGCAGCCCTATATCGTGTGAATATTTCCAATAAGCACCGTCAACGATGGAATTAAAATCAACATCAGATACGCCTTGTATAGCCCGTGCTTGTTGGACTTTTCCTATATACTCATCATCAATCTTCTTTTCCTCCTGAGTGCACCAGTTTAATTTTTCAACTTCTCTGTCTATCTTCTCTGCTTCATATGAGTAAGGCTGTGTAGTGCTTGTCGGTCTGCTCGCTGACGAAGTGACGTTATTAGCTGGGCTGCTATTCGTCAAGCCTACCTTGTGACCTTGGTTATTGTCCTCGCAATTGTCCTTACTCTTGCTTGTAAATCCAGTTTGAGGCTCCTTAAATTGTTCATCAGTGTAATATCGATAGTTACCATTGGAACATAGCATATACTGATATTTTTTTGTCCCCTCAACTACCACCTTATTGATAGATGGTTTTGATATTGTTGATGTTGTTTCTTTTTGCTGTATCGGCTGCAACCCAAAGATTCGACCCCAAAGGCTTTGCATAGAGCTTACCTGAACTACCTTAGTACCATTCACACCCTGCTGTATGACTTTTGAGTCATTTAACTCTAGTTCGTCAGACTGTCTGTTGTCGGTGGTGAATGGAACTGGAACTGTTTTTGCGAACGCGTGAGGAAACGGTATAGCGCCACCGATTGCAACAATGACCGCTAATGCGATTATGGCTTTCACTGTGCTTTTCTTGTTTCTGGGAGACAATTTTGAAATAGCAGATAACTTTTTAGATCGGGTATTCCTTCCCGGTTTCTTTGGATGCCCGACCTTACTCTTAAATAATTGAAACAGAGACTTACTTTCTTTAGTCATGACTTTGGTATATCCGCGTAATGCTTATTCACGAATAGCTTTCCTTTCCAAATAAAAAACGACACCGCGAGGTGTTTAGCCATTCACAAGTCAGCGTTAACCGAAATTCTTATGCGGTGCCGATTTCAACGGTTAACCGCAATAAGAGCATCGCGCTCTGACTTTAAAATGACTAGACGTTGCTAATTATACCATATTCAAACCGTTTGAGTTTGCTCTAACAGGGGTTTTGTAAGAAAATATAGACAAATGAATATGGAAATGTACTGGTCGCAGCAAGAGGTATTTTTGATGGCAATACTATCTTTGTTTCCAGACAAAATAAAAGGCGTGCCCCTAACGTCAGACGGAGAGTGGCGACGCTACTTCGATAACAAAGATTTTGAACAATTAGCGCAACAACTCAACAAATACAAAGAGGCTGGCTATATTGACTTTGATGAAAACACACAAAAGGTTATGTACTTGGGAGCTAATGATGCGTCAAACTTCCACCGAGTGCCGATTTCTTTTGTGATTACAAAAATAGATTCCGATAAGGTCACGAACGACCTGACGCAATATATTAAAAATTGGCGTTACGACAAGCTACTCACTAACACGGTGTATAAACCCGATGATTCGGCGCACCAACACGAGAAGCTCCTTGCGGCTATCGCACGGGTGTTTGAGCGCCAGGACGCACCACGCATTAGTAGGGTGGACATATTCGGAGATAGTGCCGGTTACGAGCAGCCGTTCTGGGAAACGGTATTAGCGCCACAACTTGTAGACAGTCAGTACGAGATTCGCCAAATGGATTACGATATGAATAATCGTGAGCAACCTTTCATAGATATCAGGATTACTGACTTGAAACTACACCGCTCGTTAGAGCTTGCCGCCAAGTCGTCCGAGCCAATCAACGATGATGACCCAGAGGAGACATTGCCACATAAAGGCTTGCGAGCTAATCGTGACGGTTTGATTTACTACAATGGCGAGGAAATACACTTCACACCGCAACAGCGCGACGTTATGCGAGTTC
>CALEKV010000050.1 GCA_937902525.1 uncultured Candidatus Saccharibacteria bacterium
CTTGCTGCTGCATTGCAATAAACATATCACATGTCAGGCCAGGCTGCAGCCTTGTTGGTGAAATAACCTCCTTTACATGAGGCAGCTGTTGGATCTTTTCCGTTATCTCACAAGATGCATTGGCTTGTTGCCTAGCTGTCATGCTGTTTGGCAACACCAAAACAGCCGTTATACCTGGAGATTGTATCGAAAAATCATTCTGCATCTTCTGCGCGACATCACGCCCCGATGTGCCACTCGCCACGTAGCGATAATCCATGCCGCCAGCTAGCTTGAACTGGCCGATTGGCACACACGCAACTACGATGATCACAAGTGCACTCAATGCCGACACAATTGGGTGTTTTGTTGTTAAGTTTGCGACAGTATTCCAAAAACGCGACACGCCTGTGTGTTTTTTGATAAATGGCAAGTGCCACGCATTAATCCTCTCGCCCAAGACCATCAGCACCGAAGGCAATACAAGCACCGTAAACAACATCGCTACCAATACCGCACTCGAGCCACCAATAGCAATACTGTGCAAGAACTCCATTGGAAACACTAGCAAGCTAAGCATACACGCAATCACCGTTACTGCGCTAAAGAACACTGTTCGTCCACTAGTGTCAATCACAAGGCGTACCGCACGCGGCACGCTACCATGGGCGCGAAGCTCCTCACGGAAACGATTTACGCTCAACAGGGCGTAATCTATCGCCAGGCCAATACCCAGTATAGTGATAACATTGACTGCATAATGATCAACCAGTACAAAGTGGTTGACCACCCGCGCGATCGCGAAGGCGCCAATTATCGTCACAACACCGATGCCCAGCGGCACTAAGGCCGCCACCACACTACCAAAGAACACCGCCAGCAATATTAGTAGTATCGGAAGTGTAATCAATTCTGTACGCGTTAAATCACGACTGACCGTTTCGTTCATTTGCTGCGACACCACAGACGTGCCGCCAATCGTAACGGCTAGCTTAGACTGATCGGCATTATTCTTAAAATCAAGCAGGGTTTGGTAAATTTCTCGCTCAGTGCCCTTACCCTCAACTACAGCGTACGTCATCGTTTTATCTATTGATATAAACGCGCTCGAAGGTTGTGTGAAGTAGCCCTCTATTTTATTCACCTTGCCCGTCAAGGGATGTAGTATTTTTATAACCTCAGCCTGATAGGCGTCGCCTTCCGCTAGTCCAAGTGTACTATCTTTAAGTTCAAACAATACTATATCTGCACTGGGCGTCGTTCCAAATTTATCCTCAATCACCTGCTTGGCGCGCATACTGTCCGTGCCGCTTGCCGTAAATTGATCGCTAGTTTTAATCTCGCTAAATAAACCGGCTCCATACCAGCCCATTATGCCAATCAAGAATGCCGCGCTCCCAATAACCAACCAGGGATGATTAACTGTGACTTTTTTCAACCATTCCGTCATACGCTCATTATAACATTAAGCCTAGCTGCCCTTACTAGGAGGCGCCAAATTTGTCGACGATATCAACCTGTGCTTCTTCAGCACCCTTTGTTGTTGGCAATAGCAATGTGAAGG
>CALEKV010000051.1 GCA_937902525.1 uncultured Candidatus Saccharibacteria bacterium
TTGATTATCGACCTTAGTCCGACGACGGCACAACAGTTATGGATCGTTGACGTCTATTCGCTCATACTGGCCGGGCTGCTTATCCCAATGAGCGCACTGGCCGATCGCTGGGGACGCAAAAAGTTACTGTTGACTGGCTTTTTCATATTTAGCGTTGCCTCTGTGCTAGTGCTATTCGTAACAACCGCCAATCATGTGATCGCACTGCGCGCACTACTCGGATTGGCTGGCGCGATGATCATGCCAACAACGCTTTCTATGATACGAACTATATTTAGCAACCCTAAAGAGCGGGCAACCGCACTTGCGATATGGGCTTCAATCGCCAGTCTCGGTGCAATTGCTGGCCCCGTGCTGGGCGGTCTATTACTTGAGCATTTCTCGTGGCATTCAGTGTTCATTATAAACGCACCATTCGCACTGTTCGCGGTGATTGCCGGTTTATTCTTACTGCCCGAAGCTCGCAGCACTCAACCTCCGCGCTGGGACATGCTAGCAACGATACTTTCTATTGGTGGTATGTCCACGTTGGTGTGGAGTATTAAACATTTTGCAAAAGAAGGTTGGGATGATACGACTGCGCTGATAGTATTTGCGATTTCTGCGCTGCTCCTCATCGGTTTTGTAGTGCGCTGTCTTCGTCAGGCAAAACCAATGCTCGATGTTCGCCTCTTTAAGCGCCGCCCAATTGCCGCTGGCGCGATAACAGCATTCTTCTCAATGTTTGCGATGACGGGCATAATGTTATTGATTGCTCAGTGGCTTCAGGTCGTACTTGAGTGGTCGCCGCTCAAAGCGGGCATAGCAACATTGCCAACTGCGGTGGGTGCGCTACTTTTTACGCCATTGGCACCAGCAATAGCCGCACGAATTGGCGCGCGAACAGTACTTGCGAGTGGTTTAGCTATGGCGGGTATTGGCTTTTTGTATATTTTCCTGTTTGGACATCCGCTTACCTACGGCGTGTTAGTCCCTGCGCTTGTATTAATTGGTATTAGTACAGCATCCTTAGCAGTTGCGTCATCCCTCATTATGTCAAGCACCCCGCAAGACAAAGCTGGTAATTCTGCCGCTATAGAGGAATCGATGTACGACCTTGGTAATGTATTTGGAGTGGCAGTGATTGGAAGTATTGCAGCGGCGTTCTACAGGCAATATCTCGATATCGCTTCATTTGCCGGACAGGGTATCAGTGGCGCGCTCGCCGATCAAGCGAATAAGTCCATCGTAGATGCGTTAGCTGTGTCTGCACAGACTGGCGTTTTCGACCTCGCTACCAAAGCGACAAGCGCATTTGATGATTCCATCTTAGGGATAGGCTTAGTTGGCGGCATTATTTTAGTGACCATAGCAATCATCGTGTTCGCGCTTATTCCAAAAGGACTTGATATCACCAGCCAGCGTCATGACTAAGCCGATAACCAACAATAACGCTTCCATGGTATCTACATCTAATGTCATTTCTGGCAAGTGGACTATACCCGTTGTTTGCATTTTACAAGGGAATACTTTACGTTTTAGCGAGATTGAAAAAGCGTTATCTTCTATTACTCAAAGAGCGCTCACTTTAACTCTGCGAAAGCTGGAGCGTAACGGCATGCTCGAT
>CALEKV010000052.1 GCA_937902525.1 uncultured Candidatus Saccharibacteria bacterium
AAATTGTAATGCTGAACAATTTTAAACAGAATAACCCTATCGCTTGGCAAGGTTTTATATCTAACCCAAACATAACAGGTGGTAACGTATTACCGGAACTTTCAACATATGATAGCTGCCCGGGTGCGGTTGGAGCCGGTATGAATAATAGTTTTTTCATGGCAGCATCGTTTCCGGCCAAAGATTCGGTGCAACCATATCCAGTCGAGCCCTCTAATTTTCAACCGGCGGTGACATTTGCTAATGTTGACGTGCTGGCAGAGTCTGACGTCACGCCTAAGTCATATGGTGTTTGGACGACTCTAGTGCGGTCCGAAGGTCACGATAAGGTTGCGGCTTACGATGCCCATGTGCGCGCTTGTTGGTACAGTGTGGGCGATAAGCGCCCAACGGTCATTGCGACAGTAGTGAGGATGTATGAAAATAACTAAGAGAAGCGGCTTTACGTTAATTGAATTAATGTTGGCATTGTCTTTTATTGGTATTTTATTGATTGCGACAGTAGTGACGGTTATCCACGTTACTCATCAGTATAGTAAGGGTGTAACGTATAAGCTGGTTAATCAAACGGGCCGCGACCTAGGTGCGGCTATTAAGCGCGATGCCGCCAGCGTATCGGCCGTGGCTAGCCCACTTGTTCAACCGGCGTCAAATAATGGCGAATTGGGGCGTCTTTGCTTAGGATCCTACAGCTATGTTTGGAGCAATCCGGCAAAACTACGTGATAACACGGCAACGAAATACGCTAATAGCGACCGACCGGTTGTCATGGCGCGCGTACCAGATAGTGGTGGCAGGTACTGTACTGCTGGAGTGACGGGCGATTACAACACGATAGTTAGCTTGGATGGCGTGACTGAAATGCTTCCTAGTAACAGTGGCGATTATGCCATTCACGAGATTACTGTTGATAAGATTGCAGCTAGTGGCGCAAATGCGTTGCCGAGTTTATATAAAATTGCCTACACGATCGGCACGAACGAAGAGGACACTATAAATAGTACTTTCCGCTGTGAGCCGCCCGCGAACCTTAAGAGTAATTTTGATTTTTGTGCGGTTAATAGGTTTGAACTAATGGTAGAAGCAGGGTATTGATTATGAAAGACAGACGACAACAAGGGGTAGTGTCATTATTTATAGTAATGTTCACAACAATATTACTATCAGTTGTAGCAGTTGGTTTTTTGCGCTTGATGCTACAGGAGCAAAAGCAGGCTACTAACCAGGACCTGTCGCAGAGTGCCTATGATTCGGCCATGTCTGGAGTGGAGGACGCTAAACGCGTTTTACGCATGTGCGCGCAAGGCGGTGAAGCGGGCGAGCAGGCCTGCGAAGCCATCGATAGTGGCAGCGACAAGTGCGACACGGTATCTGCGGCTGGGGTCGTCACCGGCCAAGCGGACTCGACAGAAACGATTATCAAGGGTGCTGATGGGTCTGGGCAGCGTATGCAACAGGGTTACACCTGCGTTATTATTAACCCGCAGTCGCCGGATTTTTTGGGCAATATCATAGGGGGTGAATCGCGCCTTGTGGCCCTAAAGGCCGCTGGTACTAACGACATAGGCAGGGTATCGATTGAATGGATGCATAAAAATAGCAGTGGCGGTAGCGCTAGCTATGCCGGTGGCGAAACAGACGATCTCCAAGCGCCTACGATAGATCCGGCTGTTTTGTTACCACAAAAGTCTGACTGGAGTCCTGATGCGCCCGCGCTTTTACGAGTACAGGCCGTGTTGCCCACGGATGCTAATAAAGTCACAACGGCAGATTTGGATACAAGCATTAATAGCACGGTCTACCTAAGGCCAGCGGTGATAACCCAGGCAGGGGCTGATCTTTCAGTTGTGCTGCCGCCACGCTCGGCCGGCTCTGCTACAACGGTATCGTCTTCGCCCATGGCGGTGAATTGCTCCAAAGACAAGTACGACAATGGGGGGTATGCATGTAAGGCCGTGTTTCAGGTCTCAGTGCCGCATGAATCTAATGTGGCATTCTTGCGGTTGACTAGTCTGTACCGCGATACGTCAATTCGGGTTGCCATGGAAAGCGGTAGCGGGGGGGCTATACTATTTGATGGAGTTCAGCCAGTGGTTGATTCTACTGGTCGAGCGGGCAATATCTTCCGGCGTGTTTCGAGCCGGCTTAATATGTCCCAGTTTATTTTGCCACCAGCAGCCATCAATGTGACCGGTAGTATTTGCAAGGACTTTTATCTGACAGAAGACATAGAAGCCATTTCTTCGGGCTGTCGTACGTATATATCTGAAGATGCTAGCTCGGCGCCTTAGTAGTTAGCTATCTGAATGGTGTTTTTCGTAGACCTCGCGTAGGTGCGAGTCTGTCA
>CALEKV010000053.1 GCA_937902525.1 uncultured Candidatus Saccharibacteria bacterium
AGTTCGCTTTTATCAAAATAGCCCCGTTCAGCCATAGCGGCATATTGCACAGGCACACAGTGGCCATTACTCAACATAAAAATATCACGGTTGGGGTCATCCGGATGTTCGGGGTCGATATTCATCACATTAAAATACAGCGTAGTGACGATATCCGCCAAGCCAAGCGGTCCCGCCGTATGTCCGCTGCCTGCATGTTCTAGCATGGTAATTAAATGTTTGCGCACGTCTGCAGCCTTATGCTGCAGTTGGTGTAATGTTAAGTTAAGCCCACTCATATCTTTAAGTATACCATATGCGTTATTAGCACAAGTGCCAATATTAAATTACGCTGCGCTTGCTAATTTCTGCTACCATTCTTTTATACATCTCTGGTGGATTAGCAGCGTTATTGATAGCGCCACCTGTATTAATGACGTCAACACCGCCCTGCGACAGCCCAAACACGTTTTCTACCGCTGCGCCACCATCCCAGCCAACCTCCAAGTCAGGCTTAATGCTCCGTATCAACCTTACCTTTTCAAGCTGCATTAAATCTGCCTTGCCGCCGTAATGCCCCAGATCGCCGCAAAAAACCAATACGTGATCTGCAGCCTGAATATAATGCTTGACCGTGCTTGGAACAGTTGGCTTTAGTAGGCCCACGCCAGCATGAATGCCTGCCGATTTAATCTTTTGCAAGATGGGCGACAGATCTTCTTGTGTTTCAGCGTGGAAAATAATGCTTTTGGGCTTTAGCTGAATAAGCTGATTAACATACTCACTCGGACGCGCCACCATAGCATGAATATCCACCTCCCACTCCTTTGGCCACCAAATTTTATCCACACCCACACTAAACGCCGGCGCGAACTCGCCATCCATCAAATCAATATGTACACGCTTGGCAAACGGATGTAAACGTTCAACAGTCGCCCGATACTCTTCATCGGTTGCAACTGTAATACACGGAGCGATAACGGCCATTAAAACGCATCCAGTTCTGTATTCCGACGCTTAAACCGTGCCGCGCCGGCAAACGGCGTTTCTAAAAAGGTATCGATAATACCCTTCCAAGACTCAGTATCATCATCTAGTACACGCGCCGGCAAACACAGCACGTTCGCATTATTGTCGTTGCGGCACTCATGAGCTTCGTACTTGTCCCATATTACGGCTGCTCGTATGCCCTTAAAACGATTTGCAGCCATAGCCATACCCTGGCCACCAGTGCAGATCAAAATTGCACGCGGATCAGTTCGTTCATGTTCTCCCAGCACCTTCAGAGATGCAATCTGTGCGAACTGCGGAAAATCATCCTTAGGATCAAGTTCCTTACCGCCTACGTCCTCCCAGTCATACCCACCCTTGCTTAAATATGCTTCAATCTTTTCTTTCAAGTAAAAACCGCCATGATCAGCGCCAATAAATAGTTTCATATTTTAAGTATAAACGTAACTTAATCCAAGGTAAAGCGCCTACCGCTATTATATTCAACTATAGCACCCAGGCATACCAACTACCGTTTTCCGTAAAACCCTGATAATTCACATTCGAGGTAGGCCCGGGCAGCCCACTGTCTATACATAGCTGTGGTGCCGTGGGAGATCCAGTGTAGTTAGTTACGGTATCGGTAGTGGAAAGAGACGCTAGCGCAATGCTAGATTTTACGCGCGCGACTATACTAAAGTTCAAGCCATCATCTGTAACACAGTAAAAAATCGTGGCCCCTACCGGGTTAACGCCATACGTTTGTTTATTGATATGAATACCAGTAGTCTTAAGTTGTGCAGTCGTAGGAAAACGCCGATTAAATACACTCTCAACCTTCAATTGTGAGGCGATATTAGAAATATCATGCCTCACTGCCGTTTCCTGAGCGCGTGACACTACCGCGTTGTACGCGATTAGCACTATAGAGGCTAAAATAGCCAATACCGAAACGACAATCAGCAGCTCAACAATAGAAAAACCGCCACGATTTGTTTTACTCATAATATTAATATAAGCGATATCAAAGTATAAAGTCTAGGCTATAATACATACTGTGAATAAACATGACTTACTAGCACTTATAAAAGGTGTATACGGTGAGAATGAAGTTCTTGAAATTGATCATGCTATTAATGTTGCAACGGATGCACACAAAGGGCAAAAACGAAAAAGTGGCGAACCTTACATTACCCACCCGTTGTCTGTTGCAGCCAGCTTGATTGACTGGGGCATGGATACTGATTCAATAATTGCCGGGATTTTGCATGACACGGTTGAAGACACACCTCTTACCTTATCCGAAATCGAAACTAAGTTTGGCGCAGACGTTGCGTTATTGGTTGATGGCGTAACAAAAGTTAGCCAAGCGCGCAGCGGCATGCGCAACCTTGAAAGTTACCTGCCGCAAACAAAAGACAACCTATCCAAGCTACTGATTGCTGTTGGTCAGGATATTCGCGTTATCATCATTAAACTGGCCGACCGCCTACACAACATGCAAACCTTGCAATACAAAAGCCCAGACAAACAAAAAAAGATTGCGCGGGAAACCTTGGAAGTCTTTGCGCCATTAGCCGACCGCCTTAACATGGGGCGCGTGCGCGTACAGCTTGAAGAGCTAAGCTTTAAGTACTTGAATCCTCACGAATACCTGAAAACCAAACAATTGCTGGAAAGTCGAATACGCAAAAGTAACCGCAAACTACAAAATGTGCGCCGCACAGTCAGCAACAAGCTAGTCGAAGAAAAAATCACCGCAAACATTGATGGTCGGGTGAAAAGCGTCTACAGCTTATATAAAAAGCTGGACCGCGTTGGTGATATAGACGCCATTTACGACTTAATTGCCCTGCGCGTCATAGTGAATGACGTTGAGGACTGCTACCTAGTGTTAAGTGTTTTACATGATTTATATCAACCCATGTTCGACCGTATAAAAGACTATGTCACCAATCCCAAGCCAAACGGCTACCAGAGCCTACACACCACCGTTGTCACCCCGCAGGGCCAAACCGTAGAGTTCCAGGTGCGCACGCGCGCCATGCACGAATACGCCGAACGCGGGTTAGCAGCAAGCTTTTACTTTAACGAGCAAAAGCTAACCGATGCTTACCGCGAAAAACGACTTGCCGAGCTGCCCGCCGACATGCACTGGATTTATGATCTGCAAAAAGCAGCCACCCAAGCACGCGCTGGTAAAAAATACAGTGCCAACGACTTAAAGCTCGGCTTGTTTGAAGATAGGATTTTTATACATTCACCCAAAGGTGATATCTACGACCTGCCATTCGGCAGCTACCCATTAGATTATGCCTACCGCGTGCACAGCGACTTAGCAGCGCGCGCCAGCGGCTTTAAGGTCAATGGCGTTATGCGTCCGTTCGATTATGTTCTACGCCACGGCGACAAAGTTGAAGTACTGACCAGTAAAAGCGTCAAACCTAAGCCAGATTGGCTGGCGGTAGTCAAGACCCCTCACGCCAAAGATAAGCTACGCAGTCAGCTAAGGCATCATGATAACATTTTCAAACAAATTGCCGCCGCTCTGCCTAGGCGTAAGCGATAGCCTCGGTGTACTCAATAAATTCAGCTGTTTCCAAACCCGACAGGTGTTGTTCGAGTTGATTAAATAAATGCCTGTACCCACCCCACCAAGGTAATGCCCGCATTTGCTCCAACGTCAGCCAACTAAACATACAGTGCTCTTCATCCAAGTTGATGTCGCGAATGTTCGCGTGCACTAAGTATATATCCACCGCGTAGTCCATCATAGGCAGGCTGCAGTACATTAGCGGCCGGCGTGGCGCATGTGTCAAATCTATACCGATTTCTTCCTTGACTTCACGTATTAAGCCTTGTTCTGAGGTTTCGCCTAGGTTAAGTGTGCCACCGGGAAAATCCGGCGCATACGCCGGACCCGGGTATTCTTCCCAAAAACTATTAGTTAAGACCAAAAACTTGCCATCACTATTAATAATTGCCGCTTTTGCCGATAATCTGCGAGCCACTATTTATTGTTCCATCGCTCAATCGACTCTTTAACAACCTGCTTAGCTTCAGTTATGTCGCCAAATTTTTCCACCACAGTGCTACCCGGCTTCTTCAAATCTTTGTAGTGGCTAAAATGAAACTCAATTTGCTTTATTAGTTGAGTTGGCAAATCTTCGAGGCTGTTATGGGCGTTGCCTGTATTACGGTCATCGGCCGGCACGGCAATTATCTTATCGTCAACCTCGCCATCATCAACAAACTTCATGTAACCTAAAATTTTTGCTTCAACAACCACGCCCGTAAATAATGGTGCGTCAGTAATCAGCAGGACGTCCAATTCGTCACCGTCCTCATCTAAGGTTTGTGGAATAAAACCATAATTGGTCGGTTTGGCAAAAATTGCCGGCTCCACACGGTCAAGTGCAAAATACGCCTTATCGCGGTTCCACTCGATTTTATGACTACTGCCTTGTGGAATTTCTACCACTACATTGACAATGCCATTTTCATAATCGCCCGGCGTAACTACTTGATTAAAATCAGCCATGTTAATAAACCTCCTTTGTTGCTTACTTTTATGATAACAGTTTTTACGGTATGATGTAAAATGTATGGCCATTTCCGTAAGACCAGTCTTATTGCCAAGTGAACAGTACTTGGTAGATTTAGTCCAACACATCAATAACGCAAAACATCGTGTTTCGATTGTTACGACCGTCTTTCATAATGATAGCGCTCGCATGGAAAATTTTGTGCAAGCGCTCTGTAGCGCTGCCGAACGCGGAGTAAATGTGTCTTTTTGTGTTGACAGTTTTACGTACCTTGAGCCTAATGGA
>CALEKV010000054.1 GCA_937902525.1 uncultured Candidatus Saccharibacteria bacterium
GTCGCGCACGCTGCTTAGACTTCCTGCGGTAATGAGGCGCGCCAGCCCCTTCAGGTAAAAATGGCCTTCACCTGTTAGGGCGTCGTACAGGGTCTCCCCTGTCTCTTCGCAGAGCATAATAGCAAACCGCGCCGACTCTTCTGCGGCGCAATTGGCTAGCCGCTCCAAAAATCTACTGGCCATTCCGTACCCCTTCTGGTATGTGCGGCCACTGGCCGCCTGTGCTGACCTGTGACTGTGCTATTCTATAACTAAAGTACAAGTATGTCAAATTAACGCAGTGCCCACTGATTGGCGCCGAGTGGACGTATGGCGCCACTTAGTTCTAGCATGGTGAGCGCGGTGTTAAATTCGCTAGTAGATAAGCTTAGTTCGCGCTGGATTTGTTCGCCATCGCGCAGGCCGTCGTTCAGCAGTTTTATAATCTTAGATTCTAACGGGTTGCTGCCAAGCGCTAGGATATTTTGGGCTGTAATTAAATGTGGAGCTATGACTTGTAGAACATCTGCCGCCTCTGTAACGGGCGTGGCGCCTTGCTTAAGCAGGGCGTTGCAGCCGGCGCTGCTGGGACTGGTGATATTGCCAGGCACCACAAACACGGTTTTACCTTGCGCCAAGGCATGTGCCGCGGTGTTAAGGGTGCCACTGCGAGCGCTCGCTTCGGTAATTAAAATAGCGTCGGAAAGGCCGCTGACAATGCGGTTACGCTGGTGCATATTGGATTTCCATGATATTACTTCTGTGTCCGGATATTCACTCACTAGCGCCCCACCCTTTTTGAGTATACTGATGGCTAGTCCACGGTTGGTGGCGGGAGCGATTTTATTGAGCCCGCATGGTAAAACTGCTATGGTCACACCCTTTGCGTCAAGTGCAGCTTTGTGCGCTAACGCATCAACGCCAAGCGCTAGGCCGCTCACTACTACTACCCCTTTGGCGGCAAGGTCGTGGGTTAGGCGGTTTGTGACCTCTGTACCGTAAGTAGTTGGCTTGCGCGTGCCTACGATGGCGATGGTTGGAATGCGCTTTTCTGGTAATGTACCAATATAATATAATGTTTTAGGCGGATTAGGAATATGGGCCGTAACCTGTAAAAACGAGTGCTTATCTGGTAATGTTTGGTTGATTTTCATAAAAAATGTGATTAAAAGTGTTGACAATAAGTCAAATGTGTGCTAATATGAAAAGCGATTGATTATCCGACTAAGGAAATCAAGCACCTTATACCCCCTATTCTAACTTATGTTAGGTTGCGCGCAAGGTGTGTTATGGTAATCTACCCTCCACTGTAACACCACTAGAAAGCCTTACGCGTATACTAACCCCTTTGTCCAGCGGATCGCTCGTTCATGTGAGGTGGATCACGTTTACCCGATATGGGTGGGACGAAGGGCAAACTGGCGCCAGGTGATGCCCACCCTTACCTGACGCCAATTTGAAAAATGACCCCTTTTGGGGTCGTTTTTGTTAGT
>CALEKV010000055.1 GCA_937902525.1 uncultured Candidatus Saccharibacteria bacterium
GCGGCTTCATCGTAGTTCTCCAGCCACTCGATGGCGCGTGTGCCGATAAATGCGGTTTCCTGAAATTTCTCCTCATAGGGCCATTCCTGCGCCCCGTGCCCTCTGGGCTTGTTTCGCTTATCGAGGAAATACCATTCCCGCCGCCAGTCGATTTCCATGTATTGCGGCTTGCTAGCTCATTAGGAATTTTGACATTTGAAAATATGGGAAAAAATGGGGTGTTTGAAAAAAAGACCATAGCAACACTCCGCAAAGCATTTTACGACTACATAATTACAACTGGCATAAGCGAGCTTGAGCTAGATGACGCCTGGTGGCGGTATTCAAAGCTCATGTGTGCAATAGCGCCCGGCAACACGTCCAAGGTGGATTATACGGCAGAGCGTGGCAGCAAATTTATGTATAGCAAAGTTGATTATTCTGACCCCACCACCATGGCGCGATATATCAAAAGCTGTGGCCAATGCGCCGTAAGCGCCCTTTGTGATTTTAATGTTGCCAGTGGTGAATATTACGCTGAAGACAAGATGGTTCCACGGCCCCGTATGGCTCCCCAGCTTGACCCCCATGCGCTCGTGCCGTTTAGTGACAACATGACAATAATACCCGTCCCCAGGGACAGGCTAACCACTCACCAAATTACTGCAACGGCTTGCTCCGAATACTTGTTCTAACACCTTACCATACACCCCAGGGGTCCTAGCCTGCAGATATAAAAAAGACCCTTATCAAATATATTCTATCACGTTTAAACTATTTGTCAACAATATTTTATACATAATTTTTGTAGCCTGTTATAATATCCCTATGCCAAAAAAGAAGCCAGCGCCAAAAAAGCTTTCACATACCCCGATTGTTAATAAGCGGGCGCGGTTTGATTATGAGCTGGGTGACGAAATCGTGGCGGGGCTAAGCCTTACTGGCCCGGAAACCCGTGCGGCGCGTGACGGCCATATCCAGCTAAAGGGTAGCTTTGTCACAATCAAAAACAATGAACTATGGCTTAATAACGCTAGCTTTAGCATAAAGTTAAACCAAAAGGGTGATGTAAACGCCCGCAGTATTGACACGACGCCCCGCAAATTACTTGCAAAGCGCAAAGAAATTACACAATTAGCCGAACACAAAAAACAGGGCATGACCATTGTGCCAACAAAGTTGCTAACCGGGGGGCGCTATATTAAGTTAGTGATCGCCCTTGGCAAGGGTAAAAAACTTTATGACAAACGCGAAACCTTAAAGCGTCGCCAGCAAAACCGCGAAGCAGCACGTGCCATAAGTAACCACGGCAGGTGATTATTAATTAGCTATGTAGCAAAACTAACAACATTATGGAAAACCCTGAGCATACAGTAAAAATATCAAGCGGTAACCTACACTACTGGGTTTATAATGCCAACAAACCCAAAATCATACTGATGATTCATGGTTTTACGGGTGACCATCACGGTTTTGTTAAAATCATCCCTTTGTTAAAAGATTACCGAGTTATTGTGCCAGATTTACCAGGGTTTGGAAAAAGCAGCTTACAAAAGCGCTCTGACTGGGACATGGATTCCATCGCGCGGCTAACAAATGAATTTGTAATGACACTAAAACTGGCCACACCGCCACCAATTTTTGGGCATAGCATGGGTGGGATAGTAGTTGCTAGTATGATTCGCCAGGCGCCCGCCTTATACGCCAACAAAATCATCATGCTTAGCCCGGTACCCAATAAAGTCACCCTGGCAGACAAACGTTTCGTTGGCGCAAAACTCAACGAGTTACGGTTCGCCATAGGGCACAAGCTGCCAGCGGTAGGCAATAGAATCATCAAAAGCCGCCGATTCACCGAACGTCTAGCTAGTCTATTAATTACCAGTAAAGACCCCAACACCATACAATTTGTCTACGACCAAATGCACAGCGACACCACGCGCATCAGCAGCCTGCAATACTACCATGTTATACAAAAAGAAATCAACCGCCACGGCGCGATTGACTATGCAAACGATTTGCGTAAAAAAGATTTACTAATAATTAGCGGTGATTGCGATATCGCCATTCCACAAAAATACATAACGCAGCTTGCGCACCACGCCAAAGCAAACTTAAAAATAATCCATGGACTTGGACACCTCGCGCCATACGAGCGGGCAGGTGATATAGCGGACAGCATTATCAGTTTTATTGAACATAACCAAACACAACAAACCGTTCCATCCACAAACACAGCACTCAATGAGCAGCCCGCCTTAGCGCCGCTTAGTACGTTGCAATAAGGCTAAGTAAACGTCTACGGCGCGCTCCGTAACTGCACTCTGCCGATAATTGTATGCGTTACCCAACACAACACGGCCACGCCGACCCGATTTGATGTCGCGGTACGCCCGCACCATAGCACGTGCCAATGCTTCGGTACTACTATCGACAACTTGCCAGTACGCACTTTTTGGAAAGTCCGCTGCGATTGCCGGGTCACACAGCACAACAGGCGTGCCGAGTGACGCAGCTTCAAACACGCCCATACCTTGTGTTTCATAACCTACAGAAGTCTGTATGTATACGTGAGAATTAGCGACTTGTTGCAATATATCCGCATAAGGCAAACGGTCGTGCAAGGTCACGTTTTTTATGTTATTAGTTTTAAGATAGCCTGTAACGCGTTTAGTCATGGGGCCGCCACCGTACATATGCACTTGCACCGGTATATTCGCTAGCTGCACGGCTTGCAAAAACTCTAAGGGCCGCTTTTCGGCGCTGAATCGGCCCGTCCAAATAAACTGAATATTATCATTAGGGAGCCTGCCTTCAATCTCGTCCAACAGGTCATCGTCTATGCCATTAGACATAACCGCCGCGCCCTTTACGCCATTACTCCGCAAGGTCTGCGCAAAATGTTCTGTTGGTGCCAGACGGACATCAGCCATACCGCCTACCTGGGCAATATATTTCCACGGATGCGTTGTCAACTTTATACTTTTTTGGGGGAACATTTGGCGCAAGCCTAGCGAACAAAGCCATATAGCCAGGCTGGCTGCCGGCTGCCCAAGGGCCTTTTTAGGACCAACGCCAATGTTTAAGTGAAATGTCATGACTGTGGGTAAGCGGTGTTTATAGGCATAAGCCAGCCCCAAAATTGCGCCCCAAAAATCTGCCTGAATATGAACAATATCAACTGACGGTCGGTCGGCAAGCAAACATTCAAGCTTAGTCAGTAATGCTTTAGTGGGAACAAAAAACTGGAACTCGCCACCTGGCGTTAACGTATGTGATGGCAAAACTATTGATTTATCCGTGACCTTAGCACGCGCAGACGCCGGCCCGCACACAGTGACCGTGTGGCCAGCACGTTCTAAGTACTTTTTTTGAAGCCGAATAGATGCCTGCACGCCGCCCAAGCTATCAATATGCTGATCAACAAATATCAAGATGTGCATAACAAGCCGAGCGCCCGCCCGCCTATTGATACCATTTGCTTACGTATTCTTTAGCGACACTCCGCGCTTGTGCAATCCGCGAAGTGGCTGGTCGGGCATTCGCAGCCTTTTGCTTTATTAGGCGCTCGTAAAGCGCAATAAACTTTTGCGTTTGGCCACGCTGGCTATAGGCAGCGGCTAATTTTTTGCTATGCTCACCAAACGTACGCCTGAGCTTGGGTGACTCTAATAGCGACGTCACCTTACGCGCCACATCTGCCGCGTTGTTTTTTGCATAAAATCCATTTTTGCCATCTTCCACTACTTCACTCAAGTCGCGGTCAATAATCACAATTGGCTTGCCAGCGTGTGCAGCCTCGTGCAGTACCCAGCCCTGGGTGTCTTTAAGCGATGGGAACGCAAACACGTCAAGCGCCGCATATGCCACGCCCAAATCTGCACGATCTATAAAACCAGTGAACACAATACGGTCAGCGCACTTTGATTTTGCCGCCATATTTTCAAGTTCCTTGCGGTATTCAAAGTCACCCACGAACAACAGTTTTGCGTGCGAGCGGTTACGGCATATATGCTCAAAAGCTCTAATTAAAACCGGTAAGTTTTTTTCTTCCGCCAAGCGACCAACAAAGCCATAAACCTCATCGCTTTCGCTAAGCCCCCACTTTTTACGGAAATCACTCAACTGTCTTGCGCTCGGCACCGGAATAGCATCAACACCGTTAGGCAATAACGTTACATGGTACTTATATATTTTATCTTGCCAGCTTTCTAGCTGTTTTTTACTTTTTCGACTGAGCGCCACCACAGCATCTGCCTTGCTATAGAGTATCGTGATGGCCCTAGAAATCAGGTCGCGATTCCACTTGGTAATTTGGCGGCGCGGCCGGTGTAGCTTAATTATTTCGCGGACATCTTGCCCCTTAAGCTTAATGCTCATGGGGAACACTATACCCACTAGCGCCAAAACACCGGGGAGTACGTTAGGGTAGTTTTCGGAAAATTCGTACAAATCCGTACAATGCTGCACTACCAAGGGCACGTTATTTTTTACCGCGGCGTTAATACCCAAAAGCCCCACCTGTGAGGGCGTAAAAACGTGGATAACATCAAACTGCATTTCTTTGATTTGTTTTAAAATCGTGGGCGGAAAAAATAGCGTAATATCAAAATCGTCAAAAAGACCACTCGGAAAGCTCGGTAGGCGTACAGCATGGTCTTCTTCAAGGGTTAAGCCTTCGTCTTTTTTGTTCGGCCTTAGGCTCCGGGCAGGGCAAAACACATATACTTCGTGTCCGGCCGATTCAAGTTCTTTTTTTAACGTATCTACCACGTATGTAATACCGTTAATTGTTGGGTGGTAAGTATCAGTAAAGAGTCCTATGCGCATATTGCATTATTATACCATCTTTGAACATACAAACCGCATTTGCTAAAATAAGCTTAATGCAAACGCAACATGCTTTGACAATCGGCCTATTCACTGATGATTTTTTCGGGGGCATTGTGCGCTCACTAGAAGTACAGGCAACTGAGTTAGCAAAACAAGGCTACCGGGTGATTATTTTTGCGCCCCACATGCCATTTGATACGCTGCCAACAGGTTGCGAGTTCCAGCCTGTTAAGTTTTGGTGGCACAAAAAACTTGCCGTATATATGGGATTTTTAAGTTGGAGTAAAAAAACCGTTCATGCAATTTGCCAGACATACAATCTAGATGTAGTTCATTCACACAACGAACGCGGCAGCATGTTACTCTGCGCGCGATTAGCTAAACAGATGAATATCCCGCATGTACACACTTTCCACTCCAATTACGCAGGCACCCACATGGGTAATCCATTCATTGCGGCCCTCAATTCAATGCTTTACATGCCTTTAATACCAAAGCTTTTGGGCCATTACAGCCACATAAAAAATCCACCAAAAACCACTCTGCCTGCAAAAAGTGGCGTGGTAGAAGTCAGTATGTTTGCCCGTCACGATTGGCGCACCATAGCTCAGATGGCACGGTACCTGGACGCTTTCACCTCACCAGCATCGTTTGTGATAGATAAAGTCAATGAATGCACCAGTGACGCATTGCGAACCAAGGGTTTTTTTATAGCCAATGGCATTAACCCCGCGTTTGCGCAAGACTTTAAAGAGCATCCCAAAAGTGACGTGGTGCGTTTTATTAGCTGTGGCCGGTTGGACCCCGAAAAACGGGTGGATATCTTGATAAGAGCGTTTGCAAAACTAAAAAATAGCAAGGCGCAGCTAATTATCATTGGTGTTGGCTCGCAGCGATCAGCTTACCAAGCCCTCGTTAAGCACCTTGGGGTTACTAATAAAGTCACGTTTTTAGGCCAAATAGATAGCCGCGAGCAAATGGCCAAGCAGTACGCTAACGCCGATGTTTTTGTGTTTCCATCATATCACTACGACACCCAGGGGCTAGTCCTGGGTGAAGCCGCCAGCGCCGGCGAGGCCATTATTTATTGTGACGAGCGACTAAGGGTGGGGGTTAACGAGCAAAACAGCCTGCTAATCACACCCAGCGCAGCAGCCTTTACAAAAGCCATGCGCGCGCTAATGCAGGACAAAGCACGTCTGCATAAAATGCAACAAGCTAGCCTAAAACTGCGCCCGCTACTCAGCCCCCAAGTAATGGCTACTAATATGCTGAACGTTTATCGGTCTGTGTTAAAAAAATAACCATACGCTAACATTAAGAGATATACCGCGCCACCAACCTGGCAATCGGTAGCACCATGGCATCCATTGGTACTTCAATGCTGCGGTCAATAATAGCCATTGGCCGCGGGGTGCGGGCGGGCAATTGTACGGGCACTTGTGTGATCTTGTAGCGCGGAGCATTTTTCGGCTCGACAATGG
>CALEKV010000056.1 GCA_937902525.1 uncultured Candidatus Saccharibacteria bacterium
CATACAGGGCAAGCCGCCACATGACCATTTGGCCAAGTATTTCGGATAGCAGGTATAGTAACACCAGGTTACCGCTGTTGCTGAGGCTTGCCGTGCCGTGCTGCAGCTGGTCAAAAATGCGCGCAAGGATGAGTGGGCTAATGAACCCAATCAAAAGGGTGGCGATTACCGGGAATGTCATAACACAGGTGAGCCAAACGGGGTATTTGCGTGCGAATTGCCAGAGCAGTCGCAGGGATTGTTTTTGCATACATGCTCCTTTTGTGATTGATTGTGGAACGAACGAGCAGCCGTGCTGCCAGGGGATTGTTTGTTACGCGAGTGTAAAACGTATTGGCAGGGTACCCGTTTTACTCAATAACACTATATCCATTTTTTTGACACCTTTCCGTTACGTTTAGTAGCAATATATTTTATAACACGATAATTTATTTAGCGCAAGTACTTTTTTAAAAAAAGTTATTCATCAATAAATCCACCACTTTGGCGCCGCCATAATTTGGCGTATAAACTATCATTGTTAAGTAGCTCTTCGTGTGTACCATCTTCTAATATTGCGCCGTTTTCTAAAACAATGATTCTATCGAGCTTTGATATTGTAGAAAGCCTGTGCGCAACGACAATACACGTGCGGCCGTTCATAAGTTTTTCTAGCGATTGCTGAATTAAGTGTTCGCTTTCACTATCAAGTGCGCTTGTTGCTTCGTCTAAAACCAGAATCGGTGCATCTTTCAAAAACGCGCGTGCGATAGCGATTCGCTGGCGCTGGCCGCCGCTTAACTTAACGCCGCGCTCTCCAACGATTGTATTAAGTCCATTTGGCGTTTCGTTAATAAAATCGAGGGCATTGGCATGTTCTGCAGCTTGAAGGATTTCATTATCGGTTGCGTTCGGTTTCCCATACGCAATATTCTCACGCAATGTGCGATGAAACATAATTGGGTCTTGTGGCACGTAGGCAATGCTTTCGCGAAGACTGTTTTGCGTGACTCGTGACACATCTTGTCCGTCAATCCTGATAGTACCGGCATTGACGTCCATGTTACGGAGCAGTAGATTGGTTAGCGTCGTCTTTCCGCCACCACTCCTGCCAACAACGCCCATTCGTTGCCCGGCGGGTATGGTAAGTGTGAGATCGTCAAATATGATCTGCGCCCCACTGTCTTTATATTGGTAAGTGGCATGTTCTATGGCAATCGCTCCATGCTGTACATCCAATTTTTTTGCGTGGGGCATGTCGGTAATTTCCTTTGGTAAATCAAGCAGCTGGGTCAGCGGCGCGGCATCAAGGAACGATTGTTCAAACTGTCGGATGATGGTATTTATACCGAACATTGAACCAGCAAGCCGCCCAATATATGTCACGATAAATATTAATGCTGCTATCGAAATTAAATTATTAGCACTCATGTAGGCGCATATGGCGAGTAAAAGGGTTTGAAATATAAATAGCGTTGCCATGCGGTAAATTGAGAATTTTTGCATAACGCGAATTTCTTCAAAAGTTAGATTCTCAATTTTTTTACGTTCCTGCATAATGCGCCGCTTTTCATACTCATTACGTGCAAACATTCGGACAAGAGCGTGGTTGGATAATGTATCGGCGATTGATCCCATGTGCTGTGACTCGAGTATTTTGCGCGCGTCTCGAAGCGTCGCTCGTTGTTGCAGGCCAGCGAGCGCCTGCCATACTACAGCAACAGTAAGTATGACTGCTGGGATTAGTGCGAGGGGTGCCATGACGCCAATGATGATAAGGCTAAAAAAGACTGAAACCAGGATTGGGGAGGCGCTCATTGTCAAGCCATCTATAATCCTCATGTAGCTCCGTACGAAGTTTGTAACGTTGCCAGATAATGCCCCTACTTTTTGATTTGCAAAAAATCCACTGCTATGTGAGAGTAGATTGCTTATGGCCATATTAGTTAAGCGGGTTTGAACACGTTCTTCATGCGTAAATGATGCATGGTAACCGATATGATTTGCGACAATCGTGGCAAGTCCGAGCCCGAGCATGCCCGCAAGCAGCATTGGGATTGGCTGTGCGTCGCCCGTTACCATGTGTTGCACGATAATACTCATGATGAGCGGCATTCCAACTGAATAAAAGACGTCAGAAAGGGGGATGAAAATAGCCATTAGTATAACGCTCTTTTTTTCACGTTGCATTTCCGCTAGGTAGTAGTGGATAGTGCGCCGGGTAGCTGTTCTATCTTGTCGTGTAAATAGTTGCATAGTGTCCTTTTTTGTTATTCTTCAATAAACCCACCACTTTGGCGTTTCCATAGTGCGGCATAGATGCCACCTTGTTTAAGCAGCTCCGCGTGAGTGCCATCTTCCACTATTTGACCACTGTCCATCACGATAATTCTGTCCATGTGTCGGAGCGTGCTAAGCCTATGGGCCACCACAATACTAGTGCGGTTGACCATGAGCGTGTTGAGTGATTGTTGGATCAAGGCTTCACTTTCACTGTCGAGCGCGCTTGTGGCTTCGTCCAAAATTAATATAGGAGCATCTTTTAGTAGGGCGCGGGCGATAGCCACGCGTTGGCGCTGGCCTCCACTTAACTTAACGCCGCGCTCTCCTACGATTGTATTTAAGCCTTGAGGTAACCTCATGATGAATTCTAGGGCATTCGCTTGGCGGACAGCCTCCGTAACTTCAGTTTCGGATGCGTTAGGATCGGCGTACGCAATGTTATCACGCAATGAGCGGTGAAACAGCATTGGTTCTTGTGGTACGTACGCGATGTGTTTGCGTAAACTGTGTTGCGTGATATGCGCTATGTTTTGGTTGTCAATAGTGATTGAACCGGCATCGATATCGTCAAAACGGAGTAGCAGGCGAGTGACGGTGGTTTTGCCTGCGCCCGAATGACCAACAAGCCCTACCTTTTGTCCACTTGGAATTGTGAGGCTGAAGTTGTCAAGGATGTGCGTTTGCTTATCGTCTTGATAGGCGTAGGTAACAGAGTTAAAAGTCACTTCACCCTCACTTACGCGCAAGGCGTGGCGTGTCGTATCGGTAATACGGGGTTGCTCAAGGAGTATATCTGTCATTGGTGCTGCTTGTAGCATAATTTTGTCATAGCCGAATAGAATCTCACCTAGCGTAAATAGTTGCGAAGCAAGCCTTTGCAAGTAGGCTATAGTGAATATTGCAATGCCAAGTTCGATTTGCCTGTTTAATAGTAATCCACCAATGATAAAAATGGCTGTAATTTGAGCGACCTGCATCAGTAAGATTCGCCCGGTGCCTTCTATCGACATCCATTGAAAATCTTTCGTATATGCCTTTCGGTATCTTTCGTTGATTTTATCGAGTGACTGCAATTCATGCGTTTCTGTGGCGAACGTTTTCACTGTTGCATAATTTGTTATGATATCTGCCGCAAGCCCATTTGCTTCGGCAACGAGTTCCT
Source organism: uncultured Candidatus Saccharibacteria bacterium (assembly GCA_937902525.1). Lineage (GTDB taxonomy): Bacteria > Patescibacteriota > Saccharimonadia > Saccharimonadales > Saccharimonadaceae > Saccharimonas. The sequence continues at coordinate 3,425 of CALEKV010000056.1, forward strand.
TACGTTGATTACGGAGTGACATGCGTAGATAGCGCGATATGCGGACCTGTACAAGTAAAATCGCTATTAAAACAAATACAATTACGGCAAGGAGTGGGGTCTGTCGCCAGATAAGAAATATCCCAAGCCCCATATTAATCACGAATGTCGCCATCCGCAAAATCAATAAATCTTGGATTGCAACATGACCATTAACAAAATCGATAAATTTTCCAGTCAGTGCACCAATGCGTTGATTAGCAAAAAAATTAGGATCTTTTAAAAGTAAGTTTTTCATTGATGAGCGAGCAATGCCTGAGCGTACGTGTGCCTCGTGGCGCATAATTACCTGGAAGCCGAGTAAGTTCAAAACCACCCCAGCGCTAGCCGTGCAGCCTGCTAGCCACAAGTATTGACCTAGCTGATCCGCATTGGAGCTAGCTAGCGTGCCTATTGCCTGGGAAAGAATATATGGTGTTGCCGTATCTAAAAAAACGGACGACGCTGGTATGCACAACGCGCCAACAAAAAACGATTTTTTGTATTTACGTATTTCCTGCCAATAAAGTAGTAGCGTTTCCTTACTGCGAATCGCGGTATCTCTTATTTTTTTTGCCACAATAAAGCCTTTCGTTCCTGTTCAGTTTATACTCTCATGCTTAGTTTCGCAATTGGTTAGGCCGTCCTAACGTGTGCGAGTAGAGGAACCGCTATGGTTCATAGTGATACATATCATATCACAGAATATCTTACTATTATAGCAAATTTTTACAAAAATGTCAAATATCGCTATAATTACCCCTGTATGCAAAAAATATTGCTGTATTACAAATTCACGCCAATCAGTGATCCCGAGCTGTTGAAGCTGTGGCAAAAAACCCTGTGCGACAAGCTGCAACTACAGGGCCGGATTTTAGTGAGCCCCCAGGGTATAAACGGCACG
>CALEKV010000057.1 GCA_937902525.1 uncultured Candidatus Saccharibacteria bacterium
GGCATACGAGTTTCCGAAACGTAACTGGAGTTCAGACGTGTGCTCTTCCGATCTCACTAAAGCAGTTGCTAATTCGTGCATACTACCCATACGCCCGCCAACAGTGATGATAGCATCGCTACTGCGCACCAAGTGAATATCACGGCCAACATACTCCATACCAGTAAAATTGATGTAGTCAAATTCTAACGTTGGCAAGCGGTAAGTGCTGACGTGCTCCCTAAAACTACTAGCCGGACTAAAGCCGATTGACGAACCTTTAGCTTCATCTATACTCTTAAAGCCGCTGGCAGCTGCTTGCGGCAAGCCGACAGTTGCACCAGTTAATAACGTTTTGCCAGACTTGGCTATTTCTTGACCGACTTCATACGCTAAATCATGCGCACTCCGAACTGTTTCACCCGCCGCTGCGCCGCTGACGCAAATTTGATACTTCATCTAATTTCACCTTTCTGTTTATCCTGCAAATCCAGTTTCATCATGCCAGATTCCTGTACCAACGCCTTGATGTGCATGCGTGTATTGCGCCCCGTCGCCTGGTATCGCGCGACGATTTCACCAGCCAACGCTTGTTGCATGGCGCTGACGGTGCGCTCCGCAAAGTCGCAATTTTTATTACGCCTGGCATCATCACTGTTGAACGACATCACGCCGTCAACAGTCATCAACCCAACGTAATCCGTGTCTTTTAGCGTATCTTTTGGATATTTGCCCTGGAGAGCTGCCCATAATTCACGGCTAGTGGTATTTTTTGGGTCCAGCCCCAGGCGCCGCATAACTGCATACGCTCGTTCATGAATATCACCAATCAACTTAGTGTCAATACCACTGTTGCCAGTCGCTTGCTCTAGCTTTTTTAAACCAATGCCAAACAATGGACCACGCATTTGCAAAAGCTGTTGCAGATAATGCGCCATTTTACAACGGCATTTCCGTCAGCGGCATATCATGCAGCTTAACGCCTTTATGCAAAATACCAGCCTTAGCGCCAACCAATGTAACTACGTTGGTAGAGTTAGCGCTGGCGAATACAATACTTTCCCTAAGTGATTTACCCTGCGCCCATTGGCTCAAAAAACCACTAGCAAAAGCATCGCCGGCACCCGTCCGGTCAATCACAGGCACATCTTCATACATACCAGCGCGAATAATCGTTTTACCATCGCTTGCCACCACACCGTTTGGACCATCGCTGACAATTACCACAGGACATAGGCTTAAGCCATGTCGCACTAGTTCTTCAAGGGTTTCACCGTGCACCAACAGCTGCATTTCCTCTTTGTTTAAACATAATACATCCACATCTTCCAATAATGCTTTTAACTTAGCTGGTTCAGCCAGTTCGGGGCCAGCCGGATTCAGCATGACCTTAGCGCCACCTTTTTTGCCAATATGGATAATTTTATTCAAAAGCTCTAGCCCACCATTTGCCAAGCTGGTCGGGTAAATCCAATCGGCCTTAGCAACGGCCTCAAAATTCAGGTCGACGCCCGTCTTACCCGTGCTAACACCGCGGTGATTCATAATGGTACGCTCGCCATTAGTCGCAATTAAAATCAAAGAATAACCACTGCTGTAACGATCGCGCTGTACTACATAACGCGTATCGACACCTTCTTTATCAAGCGCATCCAGGACGATATTGCTAACTGGATCATCGCCAAGCGTCCACATGTACTGGCTTTGTAGGCCCTGGCGTGCAAAAGTTACTGCTACATTCGTGGCATTACCACCGGTGCTAAACGTTACGTCTTCTACTTCCATTTTTATCCCAAGTGGAATCTGGGTATACACACGCTTACCTTGAGTATGTGGGTTAAATTCGTCGGAATGCAAAAATACATCCTGAGTACCTTTGCCAATAGCTAAAATTTTAGGGACTACCACTACAACACAGCCTTTCCGGCACAATTAAATGCGTTAATTTTTTCTTCCACCACAGCCTGAACGGTATCGTACACTTTAGGCATGAGCTTATATACGGCTATTTCACCGGGGTTATCTTTCAGCACCTGGTCTAGCGCCGTGCGAAACGCATAACGTAAATCGCTATTAATATTAATTTTGCTCACGCCAATTTTTGTAGCATCTACAAAATAGTTTAGCGGCGTGCCACTACCGCCATGCAAGCTAATTTGACAATCAATGACGTTACGTATATTCTGCAGCAGCTCAATGTCCAACACTTTTGGTACAGGGTACTTCCCGTGCAAATTCCCAACCGCCGCCGCAAAAGTGTCTATGCCGGTTCGCGTCACAAAATCCCGGGCACCTTCTGGGGTGCTGAAGGTCTTTTTAATTTCTTCATATTCAATCTCTTCATCATGAATAGCGCTACTGCCACCAAAGTAATGCGGCTCGCTTTCAACTAAAGCGCCAGTAAACTTAGCGTATTCTACAACTTCACGAGTGGCTTGAATGATTTCTTCGGTACTTGCATTGTGGTTAGCCTGACTAACATCAATGTGAATAAATTCAAAGCCAGCATCAATAGCACGTTTGCAACTTTCAACGGTTGGAGCGTGGTCGAGGTTAATGTATATCTCCACACCATACTTTTGCTGATAATTGTCGACCATATCACGCACATTTTGCATACCACCAAGGTACTCACATTCACCCTCGCTGACTTCAACAAGCGCTGGAGCGTTTAGCTTCTGAGCGGCACGGCAAATTGCTTCTAGGGTTTCTTGATTATCAATGTTAAACGCGCCAACGGCAAAATGCTGACTACGGCTACGCTGCATTAAATGCCGTGCCCTTATCGTTTTATCTCTGATTTCCGCAATTGTAAGCCCCATCTGCTACCCCCCAAAAAAAAGTTGTTATGGTTATTCAATATACAGTATACCACCCCATATACTTGCAAAAAACTATTGACATTTTATAACAAGTGTGATATATATTAGCTTTTCGACGCTGGGAACCCTCCCATCTAGTCCGAGCTCGCGAAAGGAGCGTGTCATGAGGCTCAAGGCACACACCCTAGGGTATCGCCTCAATGAACGATACATTACCTTCAGTGGCTACTGGCCCGATGGGACGGGACCAGAAGATACCCGCGCAACCATCCAGGCCATGGAGGGCGTAAACACCTGCGATATTATGGACCCGTGCTATGATTGGCTCCCACGGCCGTACGTCGTGATGAGGGTGGTGGTGGACGAGCCGGAACGGTGGCGAGTCATCATGCCTGCAATTGCAGAGCTGGTAGAACGGCTCACTGGGGCCACAAAGGTTACATACACCTACACGCACGTAGATGACGGTATTGAGTTGATAGTCTGGAACGACCCCCTCCTCATCACCCAGGAGGAACTGGACCTCTACAAGTAGCCCGCGCCCGGCAAGGCAGCTCCCGCGATTTATCACTTGAAGAGCCCGCCGCCATTTTGGTGCGGGCTCTTCAATTTATCGGGGTTTGTTAATACATGCGATAATCTATTCGTAGCCAAAGACCATGGCTAAAACCCCCTAATACCCTGGTTTATATTGCGGTGCTTTTTTAATAAATTCTGCCGTTTTTTGGGCAATACTTTTAGCGTCAAGCCCATAGTGCTCCAAAAGCTCAGCATAGCTGCCACTCTGCCCAAACACACCGTCCATACCAAGGCGCTTTAACGGCGCGGGCATTTGTTCACACAATAGTTCGGCAATTGCGCCGCCCATGCCGCCAATAATTTGCGCTTCCTCTACACTGACCGCCCGGCCGGTTTTTTTAATACTATCGATAATCGTTTGAGTATCGAGCGGTTTAATAGTTGGAACGTGCACTACTTCGGCGCTTACCCCTTGGGTTTCAAGCAACTTCGCTGCCGTTAAACACTGGTGCGTCATGGTGCCGGTGCCAATAAGCGTTACATCCGTACCTTCGCGCAACACGTAAGCTTTACCAATCTCGAATGGGCTATCTGGCGTACTAAAAACCGGTGTTTTTTCGCGGGCTAGCCGCAAGTAATTTGGCCTGTCGTCTCGCGCCATCGCCAAGGTGGCCTTTTCGGCCTCCAGGCTATCACCCGGAGCAATCACTACCATGCGCGGCAGCACCCGCGTAATAGCAATGTCCTCAGTAATCTGGTGTGTGCCGCCATCAGGGCCATCGGTGAGGCCGCTATGTGACCCAATGATCTTTACCGGCAATTCGTTGAGACATGCCGTGGTTTTGATTTGTTCCCAGTTACGCCCTGGGCTAAAAGCCGCAAAACTGGTGGCAAACGGAATCTTACCAGCCCGCGCCATGCCGGCCGCCACGCACGCCATGTTTTGTTCGGCAATGCCGATTTCAACAAAACGACTTGGAAATGCATCTGCAAATATATGCACTTGAGTACTTTCGGCTAGGTCGGCACTCATCGCCACCACACGCTCGTCTAGCTCGCCCGCTTTTTTTAAGCCACGGCCAAAACCGGCCCGACTCGCCTCAAGTTCTGGTGTGTCCGTGTAGAAACTGCTATTTATCTGATACATCTTTACCATCTCCCCACTTTTCAATCAAGAACATAACTAGGCTAAACACAGTAATCGCCCCCAAGGGCACCATTACGGCTTTCGTTACAAAATAACCAAACGATTGCCACGACTGATCAAGAAAACCATCGGTATAGTTTACGATTGCGGTATTTGTTACTACAGCCGCAACAAACAGAAATGCTGAAACCATTAATATCCACGCCCAAATCCGTATTCGTTTACTCATACTCTGCCGTGACCTTGCCTTTCATGCTGCGCAGTTCACGCAGGGCACGCTTGGCTTGTTCTTTATCGGGCGGCACACCGTGCCATTTAAAATCGTACTCCATAAATTCCACGCTTTTGCCCGGAATAGTGTGCGCAATAATCACGCTGGGCTTGTTTTCAATCGCTTTTGCCATGCTGATTGCGTCCTGGATACTTTCCATATTATGGCCGTCGATTTCCTGCACATGCCAGCCAAAACTTTCCCACTTGGCACGCAAATCTTCCAACGGCATAACCGTTTCGGTGGGGCCGTCTATCTGGATATTATTACGGTCAACAATTGTAATCAACTGCGATAGCTTATACTTGCCAGCGAACATGGCACTTTCCCAAATATTGCCTTCGTCCAACTCGCCGTCACCGGTAATACAATACACCCAACGATGTCGTTGATTATCGATATATTGTAGGGTATAAGCATAGCCTGCCGCCTGACCCACACCTTCGCCTAAGGGGCCGCTGGT
>CALEKV010000058.1 GCA_937902525.1 uncultured Candidatus Saccharibacteria bacterium
GACCACCGAGATCTACACTCTTTCCCTACACGACGCTCTTCCGATCTTAAAAGAATACATTAAGCAAACTAAACTGTTCCCCGGCTTTAAAGATACTGTTTTTAAATGGAGTGACGGTGGTCGTGATAATTTTCCGCGTATGAGTGTAAAGGTAAAGCCCGAGCTTGTGGCGTTTAAAAGTTACGAAGAAATTGAGATTGACGAAAACGGCGTCGTGGGCGGTGGCGTACATTTGAAGCCTGAACAGGTTGATGAATTAGTAAAAAATGAAGGCGATAACGTGGTGTTTTTTGATGGCCGCAACCAATATGAAGCAAATGTTGGCAGGTTTAAAAACGCTATCGCGCCAGACACGCGCACCAGTAAAGACTTTATTACCGAACTTGAAAGCGGTAAATATGATGACATTAAAGGTAAAAAGGTAATTACGTATTGTACGGGCGGTGTGCGCTGTGAGCTTTTAAGCGCCATGATGAAAAAGCGCGGGTTCAAAGACGTGTACCAAATAGACGGTGGCATAGTGAAATATGGTGAAAAGTTTGGCGACGACAGTTTGTGGGAAGGTAATTTATATGTGTTCGACGGCCGTATGGGGGTAAACTTTAGTGACCACGCTAAAACTATTGGTGAGTGTGTGCACTGTGGTGGTAAAACGAGTAATTATGAAAACTGCGCGAAATCCAGCTGCAATGAACTGGTATTAATATGTGAGCAGTGTAAATCAAATCCAAAAAACTTATTCCACTCGACTACCTGTATTGGAGTTATTGGATGAATCAGTCGGTAATATCAAAAGACATTGAGTATATATTATGGGACTGGGACGGAACGCTATGTCTTCAACACTATTTTTGGCCGAAATCTATTAATAGTCACAACGAGGTGAAGAAACTTGCTGGGATTTGGGCGCGAGAGGAAAAGTCGACCAAGTGGCTACGTGGGCAGGAGACTTTGGCTGAATTATGTAGGTTATTTGACTGTCAACTCACATATGAGCAGTTGGTTGCTTTATTAATTGAAGGGTGGCCGGACCATATAACAATCAATATGCCGCTTTTTAGCGCTATAACTGTGATATACCCGCATGCGAAGCACATTATAGTGACCGATAATGTGGATATTTTTAACGACTACTCGACAGGTAGTTTGTTTTTATCTAGAAATATTGAAAAAATATTTAATTCTTTTGACTATAAGAAATGTAAGGCCGACACCGATAGTTTATTCAATGAAGTCAGTGCCGCCTATAAGTTGGAAAGCTTCAAAAACTGCTTGTTGATTGATGATTCTAAAGATTCTTGTGATACATTTTTGCGATTAGGGGGCAATGTAATAAATGTGACACGGAATCCAAGAATATGAACGATGTTTTAAAAGAAAAAATAAAACAGCTTCCTAACACGCCTGGTGTGTATTTTCATAAAGCCGCAAATGGTGAAGTTATTTACGTTGGCAAGGCGGCAGTGCTAAAAAACCGCGTGCGTCAGTATTTTCAAAGTAAAAAAGATTTTGATATTAAAACCTTAGCGCTTGTGAACGAAATTGCCGACACCGATTGGCTGGAAACGGAAAGCGAAATTGACGCGTTGTTTTTGGAAAGCGAAATGGTCAAGCGTTACATGACGCGCTATAATATTTTGCTACGCGACGATAACAGTCAAACCTTTATCCGTATTGATATGAAAAGCGAATGGCCGACCGTTACGTTTACGCGCAACCCGGCAGATGACGGTGCAGATTATTACGGCCCGTACTACAATGGCTATGCCATTAAAAAAGCCCTGCGTTATCTGCGCAAAGTTTTCCCGCATTTTACCAGGGAGCCAAAATTACCGCGCCGGCCTGACTTAGATGTGCATTTAGGCTTAAGTCCCAATGCGCAAATCACCAGTGTCGAGTATAAACGTGAGCTGAAAAAGCTAGTTCAATATATTAAGGGCGGGCGAGCGGCGTTGGTAAAAGATATCGAAAAAGCGATGAACGCGGCCGCCAAGCGGCAGGATTTTGAAGAAGCAGCCAAGCAGCGCAACCGGTTATTCAATCTTAAAAGTCTGCAGCAAAAAATCATGTTCGGAGACAAGGAGTTTTTGGATATTAGCAAAGACCAGGCATTGAGCGACTTGCAAGCATTGCTTGTGTTGCCAAAAATACCGGCGCGCATAGAAGGTTATGATATCAGCCACATGAGCGGCACCAATGCGGTGGCTAGCATGGTGGTGTTTACTAATGGTGTTAGCAACCGTACGGAATATCGAAAGTTCAAAATGAGCAAGCAGCGTAATGACGATACAGCCAATATGGCAGAAACAATCACGCGGCGCTTTAGCCCTAAAAACCAAAAAGCTTGGGGCTTGCCAGATTTAATATTGATTGATGGTGGAAAAGGTCAGTTGCATGCTGCAGCTCAAGCCATGCTGACTCAAAAAATCCACTTGCCTATAATCGGTATTGCCAAGCGTGAGGAGCAAATTGTTGTTAGTCAAATTGAGTCAAACATATCCACCGGTAAGATGGATGAATTAGTAAAAAATCCACCGGTAGGCGTGT
>CALEKV010000059.1 GCA_937902525.1 uncultured Candidatus Saccharibacteria bacterium
AGAGAGAATGATTGAGATAGCCCTGAATCACCAGGAAAAAGCCAAAAGCCTCAACGCTGACGTTGCCTTGCAGCAATCCAACTTACTTGAATATGTCACTGGCGTGTTTGATATTATTGTCGCTAACCTGCCTTATGTGAGCAGAGCCTGGGAGCGTTCCCCCGAGACCGGCCACGAACCAGCATTGGCACTGTTTGCTGATGATGAAGGCCTGGCGCTAATGATGCGTTTAATTTACCAAACGGGTTCTCATTTAAAAAACCAGGGGCTGCTCATTTTAGAAGCCGACCCCGCGCAGCACATGGCAATAGGTGACTACGCCAAAAATCGCGGCCTGTCCCAAGCCGCGATTGATGGTTATTGTCTTGTGTTTAGTAAAACCAATCAATCTACCTGATACACACCTAGGGTTACTTGAAGTTTTACCTCGCGACCGTCGCGCAACACTGTAATGTCAACCGTATCACCCGGCGCGTATGCACCAATCAAGCTCGAGACGCCACCGTTCTTACCGACGCTCAAATTGCCAATCCTGGTGATAATATCCTTTTCTTTGATCCCAGCTTTTTCGGCCGGACCACCACTAACTATTGTGCTGTCACTTTCAGTGTATACATACGCGCCCTGCTTAACTGGTAGGTCATACTTTTTGACAACTTCTGGCCCTATTTCCACATAGCGCACACCCAGATACGCCCGCTGCACGCCCTTGCCCGCCAGCACGCTTTTTAGCATGCCCTTAGTGGCGTTAATCGGAATGCTAAAGCCGATCCCTTGAGCGTCTTGCGCCACAGCCGTGTTGATACCTACCACTTGGCCCGCCATGTTTAGCAACGGACCACCAGAGTTACCTGGGTTGATAGAAGCGTCCGTTTGGAACAAGTCAGTCAATGATTCAGTGCCACCCGCAGAATCACCTGCTTGCACCGGCCGTCCAAGCCCGCTAATAATACCGCTGGTGACCGTGTTCTGGTACTGACCTAGAGCGTTACCGATAGCCACCACACTTTGGCCAACACGCACTGTAGATGAATCACCCAGCGTTGCTGCAGCCAAGTCTTTTGCATCCTTAATCTTTAAAAACGCAACATCATTCAGGGGGTCGGTGCCTAGTACGTCCACGTTATCATATGTTGTTCCATCAGCCGTTACCACTTGGACTGATTTAACATCGCTAACAACATGCTTATTGGTTAAGATATAGCCATCACTACTGACGATAATACCGGTGCCGGCTGCTTGAGTATCATAATCATAAAAGAGTGTCCGTTGCGTTGTACTAGTAACTATGGAAACAACACTCGGCGATACTTTATCCGCTACGCTAGTGACAGACTCCTCCATGGCTGTACGAGTCTGGTTACCATCGACCCCTGGTTTATCAAGCTGCGTAACCGCAACATTTGCTGTACGCATACGGTCATAAACCACCGCCCCAATAAACACCATTACAAATACGATGATCAATGCAACAATTTTGCGACGCGACTTACTGGCCGAGTGATTACTAGACGCTACCGCATCTGGCGTGCTCATTGTGATATTTTCAGAATCTTGTTTTTCCATACCTTAACCCTCCCGTTATTATTTATAGTGTGCCACCAAGTGTTATGCGATTATAAAACACAAACAATGTTACTAGTACGGCTATAGTAAGTGCGATAGGTAATATTATATCACCGCTCCTAGCGGCTCCGTGTTTATGATAACTTGCATAAATCCGCTCCGTCACAAAACTAAGCAACGTAACGACGATAGCTAACTGGGGGACTTTTATGCCACCCATCCCAGGTATGGCGTATGCAAACAGCCAATGATAAGCCGCCCAGCCAATCTCGGCAAACGCCAATCCGGCCACCAAGCTGTAAATCGTAGCCAGGGGTTCATCGTAACTGCCTAGAATGTGCTTGCTCGCCGAATATCCGATCAGCCACATTAACAGCACAAAGAAAAACGGATCCCACGAATACGAAACTGTACAGAGCGCTGTTACTCCAAAAAAGATCGCCGCCCCTGCTTGCAGGGTAACAAAACTCCTTTTTGAGCGCGGCTTTATCAACAATAGCCACCCAGTGTAAAGTGCGGTCAGCAATAACTGTGGCACCAGTTCACCGTTCGTAGCATAAAGTAAGGCAACATAACTAAGACCCACAATCACATCAACCATATTGGCAACAATGTTAGCAAACCAAAAACGCGGCTTTACCGCCAGGGCTCGCCATTTACTAAGTAACACAATTGCCACCGCTAACCACGATGACTGACCAAAACGCACAACTACTAATAGCGACACAGCCAAGGCAATATTAAGAATCACATACAGGATATCGCTAAGCCGCGAACGGCGTTTATGAGATTTCAGTAAATCCATTCTGTACCTATTTTACCATCTCTATTCACAAAGCTCAGCGACTCTCGTGGCTACTGCGCCTCATCTGCTCTACCAATAATAATCACAAAATCCACATCGCTCGAAACGCCAAACCCGTCTAGACCGACTTTGATTGAGCCGCCATATAAGCTTTGCAGTTTTTGACGCGTGCCCTGATAGGATGAGTCATCGCGTGCATACACCTCACGGCTCTCATAGCTACCTCCGGGCGCATTGGAAACATCATC
>CALEKV010000060.1 GCA_937902525.1 uncultured Candidatus Saccharibacteria bacterium
AGATTCCGAAACGTGACTGGAGTTCAGACGTGTGCTCTTCCGATCTACTCGGCCACCTGTAATTTCAGATGTTAATTTGAGCGTTACGGTTGTTGATTCCACCAAGGGCAAGCGCGCCCAATTGATAGCAACCTGGAAAACAGATGAGCCAGCTACTTCCCAGATTACATACCAGGATGCAGATAAAGCCAGTTCCGAACTAACAACGCCGTTGGACGCAGAGCCCACCGCTAATCACGTGATGGTTATTTCCGACCTAAACCTTGCGGATATATATAAGGTAAAAATCGTTTCGCGTGACCTAAACGGTAACACAGTAAATGCGCCGGCCACCACCATTGTTACGCCAGATAAAGAAACGAATGTCTTTGACAATATCTTAAACCTAATGCTTAAATTGTTTAGGATATAAAAATGGAACCTAATACTACTAACCAAAGCGGAACTACCCAAGCTAATGAGCACGAGGTTAGGGCACCCATAATGGAAACGATGGGCGTTTCTAAGGTTTATCACGTGGGCACCGAAATGATAAGCTCTGTGTCAGATGTGACGCTACAGATTGGCTATGGAGATTTTGCAGTAATTTTTGGTCCGTCCGGCGCGGGTAAATCCACATTAATGAGCATGTTGATGGGCTTGGAGCAGCCAGATGTTGGTGAGGTTTTTTTGAAAGGCGAGTCGCTTTTTGGCTACAATGAAGAGCAACGCACAACCATTCGCCGCAAAAGGGTAAGCTACTTACCGCAATCGCAGTATTGGATAGACACTATGGGCATAGTCGATAATGTGGCACTGCCGTTATATTTGTTGGGCGATACTCAATCAAAGGCCCGTAAAAAAGCAAAAGATATTTTAACCCAGGTTGGCCTGGAGCATGAGCTGCACAGACACCCGTTGGAACTTTCGTCTGGCCAACAGCAAAAGGCTGCGATTGCGCGCGCTATCATAAAAGAGCCGTGGATTATTTTTGCCGATGAGCCAACTGCACACCTAGACACTAGTTCTGTTGAAGAAGTGACAGATATCCTTGTGGATGCTTCAAAACGATTAGGCATTACTATAGTTATGGTGACCCACGACCTTAGTTTTCTAAAGTTATCAAAAAAATGGTTTTTTATGCAAGACGGCAGGTTGCGTAACATTACCGATCGCGATAATCCATTTACAAATATACGCGAGGCAATTGATTATGTTGAAGCCGACAAGGATGCCGTGGAGACTAAGCCTTGAAGCGACTGTTTTTTATTAGGTTGGCGTTGCAGAATACGTTCAAAAAAAAGTTGCGCGCTGTCATGGCCGTTGGTGGTATAGCGCTTACTTGCGCAGTAATGATTACGCTTTTTGGCGTTCAGGAAGGCTTGCACCAGCTTGTTCAGCGTGAAATCAACAGTGCAGATGCGCAAGATGTGATTACGGTTAACCAGCGCAATGTTCAGCAAATTAGGCTGGACGATAAGCGAATATCAAACATTGTTTCAATTAGCGGCGTGAGCCAGGTTGGGCAGTCAGTCGGTTTTCCAGGGACGGCCGTATACCACGGCATATCCCTGGACGTCCCTACCTACGGAGTGTCTAATGAATATTTTGACATGGGTCCGGTCACTACCTTAAAAGGGTCTATTGACGGTCAGCCACAAGGTTCAAATATCATTGTCAGTTCTAAGGTGCTTGATGTTTTTGGCATAAAAATAAACGACGCCGTTGGTAAAAAAGTGTCTATCAGTATTGATATCACGGGCGATTACTCTTCTACAACTGATAACAAGGGAAAACAAGTTAAGCCCGCAACATACACTGTTGTGGGGGTGGTTGATAGGGGCGCCTTGCCGGTGATATTTATGCCCCTTGAAGACTTTCGCCAGCAAGGTGTGGATAGCGTGGCGCAACTTAAGGTACGCGTGAGTAGCGTGGAAAAGCAAACGTCTGTACGGGAAGTGATTGAACAAATGGGCCTACAAACGACAAGCGTATTGGACATCATAGGGCGGATTAATCAACTGTTCGATGTTATACGTAACCTACTATTGATATTTGGCGTGATTGTATTTGCAATTACTGTAGCGGGAACGTTTACTATTATTTCGCTGACCCTTATGGAAGAAACGCGCCAAGTAGGTTTTTTGCGTATTATGGGCTTAAGGCGCGGTGATATAAAAACGCTGTTTGTCATCCAATCAGTAATCTTGACCATGCTTGGCGCGGTCGGCGCTGTTGCCATCGGGTTAGTAACCGGGTTTGCTGTTAATGGTGTGGCGCGTGCCGCGGCAAACGCCGAATCTTTTTCCGGGGATATTTCACTCTTTGTAATACCGGTGGTTCCAATTATAATAATACTTATGCTATCTGTACTAATCGGCTGGGGAGTTGGTATTGTGCCTGCAAAGCGCGCCGCGCTGATGGACCCTCTAGAGGAGCTTGAAATGTAATGAACTTTTGGGTGGAATTATCCCTAGTACTGATTGTTGCAATCGTACTAGCCTTGGTGATTAGACTTTACGTCCTAGTGCATAGGCTTAATTCGTCGTTTGCCAAATTAGGGTTTATTATCCGCGAAGATGCTAAAAAATACTTTGACGAAGCCGCCGGGAAAATACTCGATACCAACCAGCAGTTTCAAGATTTTTATTCTCAGATTGTCCACGATGGCACTAAAAAGGCCCTCAGCGAGGTTGGTGATACTCTTGAAAGCACCTTAGCTAAAGCGCAGCAACAAGCTGGCGATATAATACTGCAGTCCCGGGAAGATGCTAGGCGTATTGTGCAAGCTGCAACCGTTGAATCGGAAAAGCAATCCCAGCGAGCGTTCGATAGCTCCACTGACACTATAGGCTGGGTGATGGAGCAGTATATCAAAAAGGAATACTCGGTTAAACAGCATACCGATGTAATCGAACAGTTATTGGAAGAATATATAAATGACAGACGTGCGTGAGCCAAACCAGCCTGTAAACGATACCATGAAACGCCTTGATGAGGCGACTGTTCAGTTAAGTGTTACGCAACTTTTAGGTGAAATCCAGGTTGCGATTGAACGCATTACGTTTTCGGGTATTGCTAACAAAACACCCCAAGCTTCGACCGAATACGTTGCCGTGCTCGATGAACTGCTTGAAGGTGATATATCTAGCGATTTATTAGAATTTATACACTGGCTTGCAAGCAAAAACGCCATTAGTATGTTGTCGGACAAGACGGGTGTTATGTTTATGAACCACTGCACAAAGTATTACAGGGAAGTGCCAGAAGTGAGGTTTATTACTGCAGTGGCGATACCGGCACATAACCGCAATAACATTACGGAACGTTTACGCATATTGTATCCATCACCTGCCCGCATAATATACGAAGTATCGCCAAGTATCGTGGCTGGGTTTGTCATTAAAGAGCGCTCGGACCAAGTTGACCGTAGCTTGCGCAAGTGTATGCAGCCACTGATTAGGCGTGCGTTAAAGAATAAATCGTTGAGTGGGGCTATTCATGGATAGTGTGGGGCGGGTAGAGCTAGTTAAAGGCGGCGTGTGTGTTGTTGAGGGTATGCATGGTATAGGTTTGGGCAGTGTTGTTGGCTTTTCATCTGATGCCAAGGGTATTGTGCTGGGTTTTGATGGCACCGATGCCGAGGTCGTTATGCTTAACAGTTTTTCGCAGGTGCGTAAAGGCGATTTAGTGCGCGTTTTATCACCACAGGTGACTGTGAATGTGGGTAAGGCCCTGCTTGGCAGGGTGATTGACCCGCTTGGAAATCCCTTAGACGGAATGGGGCAAATCGAACTACACGGTGGGGCAGTATTGCCCGTGGAAGCTATGGCTAGGCCGGTCTATCAAAGGCGACTTATTAACCAAGCTTTACACACGGGTTACTTAACAATAGACTCGCAAATACCAATCGGCTTAGGGCAGCGCGAGCTATTGTTGGGTGAAAAAAAGTCAGGTCAAAACGAACTCGCGGTAGATATTATATGCAATCAAGCACGCTTAGATACCAGTATG
>CALEKV010000061.1 GCA_937902525.1 uncultured Candidatus Saccharibacteria bacterium
TGCATTTGCTCGAATGGCCTGAGCGTTTCTGGTTGCCACAGGTTGCCTATTACCTTGGCGAGCCAATAGCTCGTAAGGCCAGCCATAAGCACGCGCGTATATTTATCGTACCGGCCGCGCTTAGGCGCCTTAAATAGTAGCAGCCAGCCCGCCAATAATACAATTGGCAACATTAAGTAATCGGCAAGGATTTTGATTATCAGTTCCATAGTGCTTATTGTATACTACTTTTTTACTGGTGCCATAGCGTTGCCACCAAAAAGTAACACCGCTAACTCACCGAGCGTATTAAGCAGCCCGGGCGCCATTTTGGCCGGTGCGCGCTCACGGGATTTAGGCGCTTTGGGTTTTTGCTGAACTCTTTGCGCCGGCACAGCTGTTTTCTTTACTTGTTGCGTTGGCAGTACTGCGGTCTGTAACATAGCCGCTTTGTTGGGAAGCGCATAAAAACCGCCACCGCCATCCATCGCGAGGCTTCCTACTGAGTCATCCAGCAAGGCGGCGCGGACTTCCTCCTTTTTGATTACCTTTGCTTCTGGCGGACATGGCACCAATGCCTCTTGCTTGCCGGGGCAACCCACTGCCATCAATGGACACACCGCGCACGCCGCGCACGTCGCGGCACCAATTTCACGTACCGCCTCGCGACGGAGCGGCACCTGTTCGCGGTTAAGCGATAATTTTTCCGTAGCAGCAATACTCATGATTCAAAAAATGTCTCCGTCGTAATACTTTCGGGCAGTACGCCGCGTGCGGTAAGACCTTGCCACATATCACGCACAAACTGAACGCCGCCGCATATCATATAAAATGCGTCCTCACCCGCCTGCATACATTCATCCAGTACAATACGCCCTTTTCGCATGCCCGCAGGAACGGTTTGCTCGCCCGTTATATGGTGAGTTACCACACACGCCGCCATATCCAAGGCCTTTTTGTGTGCTATCGTGTCGACACGCTTATTACTGTAATACAACTGCGCCTGACGGCCAGCCGCTCCGTTTAGCTCATCTTTTAATACGCTAATTATCGGACTGATGCCAACGCCAGCGGCGAGCGCTACCAACGGCCGCGTTGTATGTGGGTTAAAAAAGCCGTACGCGCGGCTGATCATAAATGTGTCACCAGCTTTTAACGCGCATAGATACCCGCTAAATTCACCGATATTTTTCACGGTGATGCTCATCCATTTTTCATGCGGCGCACTGCTAAAGCTGTATGCCTTACCGGCGGGTGTACTGCTGCCGTCAATAAATACAGTGATGTACTGCCCGGCGGTGTATTCTAATTTCCAACCGCCCTCAAGCAAAAAATATATCGTGTTTACCTGCTCAGATTCACGGACCACCCGCTTTACGATTGCCGTTAATTGTTCCATGTCAGTGAACCACGCATTCGGTGACATATTTTTGCATGATGTGTTGCGCGGCAGCCAGTTCGTCATCCGTGAACGATTCAGCGTGGACGAACTGCGAGCTAACGAGCGCGCCTTGACTCACAAACCGCTGCAACGCGTAACGTTTCGCGCCCCGCACCATTTGCCCAATCTGCTCAAAATCATCCACCGCCAACTGCGTCCGCACAATTGTAGTCCTAAACTCGTGCCCGGCCATCGCCTTAATCAAGGCGATACTCTGCTGAATGGCCGCTAAATCAATTGGCCGGGCAGCAATCTGCACGTACTTTTCAAGCGGTCCTTTTATGTCCATGGCGATAAAATCCACCAGATTATCCATCAGCAGCTCTCCAATCACCCGCGGCCGCGTACCATTTGTATCCAACTTGACCAAGTACCCCATAGCCTTGACCTGGCGAATAAAATCCACCAGGTCGGCCTGTTCGGTCGGTTCACCACCGCTAATTGTCACCGCCGACAGCACGTCTTTGCGCTTTTGCAAAAACATCAAAATGTCTTCGGTGGGGATGGTGTTGGTAAATCGTTCCGGTAAAACCAGTTCGGGGTTATGGCAATAGCCGCAGCGCATATTGCAACCAATGGTAAAGATGGACGCACAAGGGTAGCCCGGGTAATCCACCGTGCTAAACTTTTGAATACCGCCGATTTTCATCACTATCCTTGAGTTACCTTTTCTGTGTCCGCTGCCTTATCATAATGGTGGCGCATAGCAAATTCGGCCTTTTTGCCTTTGTTCCACTGCCCCACCGGGCGCAAAAAGCCCACTACGCGGCTGTATACCTCGCATGGTTCATTGCAATGCTCACATTCTGCCTGCTCACCCTTTAAATAGCCATGGTTCGCACACACACTGAAGCTTGGGCTAAACGTGAAGTACGGCAGCTTGTAATTGTTACAGATTGTTTTAACCAGTCGCTTAAGTGTGACCGGGTTGTCCATGCGCTCGCCCAAAAAGAAATGAATCACCGTGCCACCCGTGTACTTAGTTTGTAGCTCATCTTGCAAGTCAAGAAGCTCATACAGGTCATCGGTATAATTGACTGGCAAGTGAGTGCTGTTAGTGTAAAATGGCGCATCCACCTTGTCGCCGAAACCGTTAGCAAAATGCGCGGTCTTTGGGTAATCTTTTTGGTCTATTTGCGCCAATCGGTAGGTTGTACCTTCTGCTGGCGTAGCTTCCAGGTTATAGTTGTTGCCAGTTTGCTGTTGAAATTCCACTAAGGTGTCCCGCATATAATCAAGGGTGCGTTCCGCAAAATCCTTGCCCTCATTAGTGCCAATGTCCACGCCTAGCAAGTTTTCACTGGCTTCGCTCATGCCAATCAAGCCAATCGTGCTAAAATGATTTTTCCAGTATTCACCAAACCGCTCGTACATGTCGCGCAAATAAAACTTAGTGTACGGGTATAGGTTTTTAGCCGTCAGCTGTTCTAGGGTTTTACGCTTAACTTCAAGGCTTTCCTTGGCTTTTTCCATTAAGTGCAGCAGCCCGGCACGGAACTCTGCTTCATCTTTACTTTTTAGCGCCAAGCGTGGCAGGTTAATTGTTACAACGCCCACACTACCGGTCATTGGACTACTGCCGAACAGCCCGCCACCACGGTGCGCCAACTTGGTATTGTCAATACGCAGGCGGCAACACATGCTGCGCGCGTCTTCGGGTTTCATATCACTGTTTACAAAGTTGCTAAAATACGGAATACCATATTTAGCGCTAGCTTCCCAAACATTTTCAATCACCGGGTTATCCCAATCAAAATCAGGTGTGATGTTGTAGGTTGGAATTGGGAACGTAAACACACGGCCACTAGCATCGCCCTCACACAATACTTCAAGTAAGGCCTTATTAAGGATATTCATCTCTTCTTGGAAATCGCCATAATTATCGTCTGTCATTTCGCCACCAATAAACACTGGGTTGCCCTCCATATGTTTTGGGCACTCCAAATCAAGAGTGATATTTGTAAACGGCGTTTGGAACCCAACGCGGGTGGGCACATTTACATTAAACACAAATTCTTGCAACGCCTGCTTAACCTCGGCGTAGGTCAAGCTATCGTGGCGAATGAACGGCGCCAACAATGTATCAAAGTTACTAAACGCCTGTGCACCAGCTGCTTCGCCCTGTAGGGTGTAAAAAAAGTTCACCACTTGGCCCAAGATTGTCCTAAAGTGTTTAGCGGGCTTGCTGCTGATTTTATTAGGTACACCCGTAAAGCCCGTGCGGATTAAATCCATCAAATCCCAGCCGACACAGTACACGCTCACCAGGTTGAGGTCATGGATATGAAAGTCACCGCTACGGTGCAGGTTACCGATTTCAGGGCTATAAATTTTACTTAACCAATAGGTCTTACTGACTTCGCTGGCAATGTAATTGTTTAGCCCCTGCAAACTATAATCCATATTACTGTTTTCATTCACACGCCAGTCGGCTCGGCTAATGTATTGGTCGATTAAATCGATATGACCAGCTTCGGTGATATCACGAATTTTTTTGTGCTGGTCGCGATAAATAATATATGACTTAGCAGTGACGCGATATTTACTGTCAATTAAGACTTCTTCAACAATATCCTGGATTTGCTCTACCGTGGGGACCTTTGCAGATAAATCTTTTTCAGCACGAATAACCACTTTTTGCGCCAACACTTCGGCCTCAGACTCGGCGTACTCGCCCGTCTCCAGGCCGGCACGTTCAATGGCACTGCGGATTTTTTGAGTGTTAAACTTTACCCTTCGCCCATCGCGTTTTTTAATGTATTGATACATATATCCCCCTTTTTTAGCATCAGCAAACCCCGCACACCTAAAGCGCGCCCTGCTTTTGCCTTAATAAATGTGTTAGTTTTACCCTATGGCGCTCTCAATCGCCGTAAGGTAGCGACACTACATATAGTGCTTATGCCTTATAGTATTCCTAGATTTAGGGGGTGTCAATACATTTTTCCACAAAATGTAGTGTATTTTTTACATGCCAGCCGCTACTGGTAGCGTCCGCAAACTTCGTATCCGTATATAATCGTCAATCTTAACAGTTGTCCATCCGCGCTGGCGTAGCTCATTACGCAACATACCCAATAGTGCCAAGCGGAAAGTGCGCTTTGTCATGCCGGCCCTGCTGATGATTTCATCAAAAGTGTGCTGCCTAAGCTGTTTTTTTAGCTCATGAGGTGTCATATTCAGTAATTCCGCTCTAATGTCACCCTTACGGTCGTGACGCTGTAATAATTTATCAAATTGTGACTCGCTACTGTTAAGAGCCGTTTTAGTCAGCCCCGGTATGGCAGCGGCGGCGGCTGTAACGACTGTTAATGTTGCTACTGTCTTTGTACTAAGCTTCTTCATGTAAGTTCTCCTTTACTTATGGTGGGACTTTTATGATGTTATGCTTGTGGCTATATAATACCGCGTGAAAACCCGTGAATATAACGTATATTTTACAGCGGAAGCCAATACGTCATACACTACCCCTTATTTCTGAAATTAAGCTGAAAAACAATCTGGCGAATGTGTGAAAATTTTCACACCATCACAATGCTAGTTTTGGCATACTATCATTTAAAGCTTTATGCAGGCTTTATAAAACACGTCTGGCGCCCCTCTGTGCCAGGCGTGTTTTATTTGCTTTTATGAGATAATACAAGCAATGAAACAGATGCATGAACATTCACAGGTATTTTTACGCAGCCCGCGCTTGGTGGCCGAATTAATCGGACACTCTAACATCCGTAAAAATGACTTGGTACTGGATATTGGCGCCGGCACGGGGACTATCACCGTAGTATTGGCGGGCCGCAGCAAAACGGTGTATGCCGTTGAATCAGAACCCCGTGCCGCCGAAAAGTTACGTCAAAACACGGCGCGCTTTATTAATGTTAAAATCGCCCAGACAGATTTTATGCGCTACGCCCTACCCTCTGGCCCATATAAGGTATTCTCCAATATTCCTTTTCATCTTAGCTCACCAATTGTGCAGCGCCTGGCTTTTGCGCCCAACCCGCCAAAAAGCATATACCTAATAGTGCAGAAACAGTTT
>CALEKV010000062.1 GCA_937902525.1 uncultured Candidatus Saccharibacteria bacterium
GACCACCGAGATCTACACTCTTTCCCTACACGACGCTCTTCCGATCTAATGTGGTATTGCATGAACTTAAGGTTTCAATGCTCATGAACGATAAAAGCAGCACTGAATATAAAGAAGCGATAGATGCATTAAAAAAATTAAATCCGCAGGACCAACTACTCCAGGCATTGAACGAAGTATAATTAATTGAGCATTAGATACGAGGTGACATGAATATTAATGTAAAGGCAACGCGCCTGGTTATGAGAGCATTACGCTTCTTGACTGTGTTCGGAATTGCGCTGCTTAATCTATCCATAACCTCGTCCGTTACGCACGCATTTTCGATAAATGGGCAGAGTGCGGTAGATGTAGTTGGGCAATCTACATACGATGGTCAGCCAAGCTATCTTTCTGCGACTGCAAATAATCCAATGAACGTAGGCATGAATGGACCCGCCGGGGTTGCCGTTGATACGATGCGCCACTTAGTGTATGTAACCGACGCAAACAATAATCGCGTGCTTGTGTTTCAGCTCAATACTGACAATTCATTCCCGGATTTTAAAGCCGATTACGTGATTGGTCAGGCGGGTTTTAACGACACAAAGGCCAATCGCGGCAGTAGTCAACCATCTGCAAACTCACTAAATAACCCAAGCAAGCTTGCCATCGAATCGGTTAGCGGCGATGTGTATGTGTCGGACACCGGTAACAACCGCGTGCTGGTGTTCCAATCGGTCGCGACGAATGACCCAAGCGCAACCTATGTTATCGGCAGCCCAAGTTTTACTGACACCAATGCTGCAGGTGTAGTTTCGCAAAACCGCATGTATTCGCCTTCGGGCATTGGGTTTTCTGGGAGTGGCGCAAACCTGCGCATATACATTGCCGATAAAGATTTTAACCGAGTTCTGGTGTTTGGCCAAATTGCAGTAAATGGTCAAAATGCCATACATGTCTTAGGCCAATCCAGTTTTGTAGCATCTGCGGCGTCGTTGTCTCAATCGGCGTTAGCAGGCCCAAGCGGCTTGCATATAGATGCAAATGGTAGGCTATTCGTGGCAGATACGAACAATAACAGGGTGATGATGTGGAATTTGCCGGTAGCGACAGACGGTCAACCGGCTAATTTAGTGTTGGGGCAAACCTGGTTCTACTCAAGTGGCGAGGGTGTTACTAACGCCGCTTTAAGCAGGCCTCAAGATATAACCCAGAGCGCTAACGGCGCAATTATGGTTGCAGATTCAAGCAACAACCGTGTTTTGATATGGAATACCAACATAACGGTCAGTGGGCAAGCGGCAAATATTGTATTGGGCCAAACTAACTTTACCGCAAATACAAAAGGTACTTCTGCCACAAAAATGTCGTTGCCAAGTTCGCTAGGTAGCTCGGGGGTGACAACATTAATTGCTGATGCCCAAAATAACCGCGTGCTGGTTTATACTTCTACAATTTCTAATAATGGCCAGGCAGCAGGATTAGTATTGGGTCAGCTTACCGCTGACAACACGCCGGATTTTTATGGTAATGCTGCAAACAATCCGCAGGATAAGGGTATGAATGGCCCGGCCGATGTGGCGGTAGATAGTGTTCGTCATAAGTTGTTTATTAGTGACACAAATAATAACCGCGTGTTGGTGTTCAATTTGGACGCCCTGAACAACATGGTAGACCACTACGCGGATTATGTGATTGGACAGCAGAGCTTTTCGGCGAATATGGCGAACCAAGGTAGCGGCGTGAGCGCAGCCACCTTAAATGCACCTACGTCTGTAGTGTATGATTACATTAATCAACGACTTTATGTATCGGATACGGGCAATAATAGGATTTTAATCTATACGAGCGATGTTAACACAAACGCGCAATCTGCAAACATTGTGTTAGGTCAGGCAGACTTTACGCGCAGTGCACCGTCGGCTACTCGTTCTGGACTTGCGTCTCCGGAAGGTGTGGCAATTAATACAGGTAATAATTCCGTTGCGGTGGCGGATCGTGACAATAACCGTGTACTGATATGGAATTCTTTACCGTTTGCTAATGGGCAGCAGGCTGACTTTGTGCTTGGCCAAGCAGGTTTTAATTCTAGTGGATTTGGAACTTCTGCGTCCGCATTGCACACGCCGCGTGGTGCGAGTTTTGATTTGAATCGCGGGTATTTGTATGTAGCAGATACGGATAATAACCGTGTGATGATTTGGAGCAGCGGTATAACCGCTAACAATCAGCCGGCTAATAACGTTTTGGGCCAAGTAAACCTAACAAGTGCCACTGCACAATCCCCTGCGAGCAACACTCTTAGCCAACCTGCTAGAGTGCACGTTAGTCCGAATAGCAGTGTGGTATATGTAACTGATTCTGGTAACAATCGCGGACTGGTTTATAAACAAGCTGTCACTGCCGACGCGCAACCAGCCGATTTAGTTATTGGGCAGATAAATATGACATCAAACTCTCCACGAACTACACAGGATGGATTGTCCGGAGTTGGGTCGGTTATTGCGGATCCGTTGACTGGCAAGGTTATTGTTG
>CALEKV010000063.1 GCA_937902525.1 uncultured Candidatus Saccharibacteria bacterium
GAGATTCCGAAACGTGACTGGAGTTCAGACGTGTGCTCTTCCGATCTGATGCACCTTAGCGATAGCGACTTGGATGCTGGTATCGAATGGGAGCAGCATTTACGTGATTTAATCAACAAACACAAGCAGCCCCGGCGCACGGGTGGTATTGCGCGCGACTGGTCTTTTGGCTTCACGCCTTTGTTGTCGCGCTTTGGTCATAATATAAGCGAACAAATCAGCGTTGGTGGCGGCACTATAACGGTGGATATAGCCGCCCATACTCAGGCGGTAGATCGACTGATTGACACCTTTAGCAATGGTGGCAGGCAAAATGCTGCTCTGATTGGCAAGGAGGGTGTGGGCAAGACTACGATAATTAGTGCCTTTGCCGATAGGCTGCTAGACGCTAATGGCGCCGTGTCTAGTGCGCTAAAGTTTAGACAGGTTATTACCTTAGACTCGTCTGCCCTAATCGCGGCCGCGCCAGGCAGGGGTGAGTTGGAAAACCTGGTTATGCAGGTGCTAGCCGAAGCCTACAGTGCAAAAAATATTATTGTTTGCCTTGATAACGCTCAGCTGTTTTTTCAAGAAGGTGTTGGCGCGGTCGACTTAACTAATGTGTTGCAACCGATTTTAGATGCTGGCAATGTCCGCATGATACTCAGTATGGATGAACAGCGCTATTTGCAAATTAGTCAGCGCAACCCGGCGCTTGTAAATGCCCTTAACCGCATCAATATTGCTCCAGCTACTCAGTCAGAAACAATGTCTGTTTTGGAAGAGCAAATTATTTTTATTGAACTGCGGCAAAAGGTGACATATATGTACCAAGCGCTTAAAGAATCGTACCGCTTGGGCGAGCGTTACGTTCACGATTTGGGCATGCCTGGGCGGGCAATGAAACTCGCCGAAAGCGCGGCTAGCTATCATGAGGGTGGTCTTGTGACGATTAACTCCGTCCAGCAGGCGATTGAGAAGACGCTTGACGTAAAGGTGAGCGTGGCGAGCGACGCGGAAGACAAGCAGCGTTTATTGAATATGGAACAACTCATCCATGAGCGAATGGTTAACCAAACACGTGCCGTTGGGGTTGTGAGTGATGCGTTACGGCGAGCGCGCACGGGCGTACGCAACCAAAACCGGCCAATTGGTACGTTTTTGTTTTTGGGTCCAACCGGCGTAGGGAAAACAGAACTCAGCAAGGCACTTGCCGACGTGTACTTTGGTGGTGAGGGAAAATTGGTGCGTATCGACCTGAACGAATATGTACAAGCGAGTGATGTGAACCGGTTGATAGCCGATGGTGTTGATGACCCTGCAAGCCTTACAGCCCAAGTGATGAAACAGCCGTTCAGTGTTGTATTGCTCGATGAAATAGAAAAGGCGGCGCCAGAGGTTTTGGCGACGTTGCTACAGGTGCTTGATGAAGGGATTTTGCGTGATGTAAAAAACCGTGAGATAAGTTTTAGGGATGCAATTATTATTGCCACTAGTAATGCCGGGGCGGATAGGATCCGCGAATATATAGAGCGCGGGTATCAGATTGAGCAGTTTGAGCAGCAGTTTACTGACGAGTTAATTAATAGTGGTCAGTTTAGGCCGGAATTTTTGAATCGGTTCGACGAAGTGGTTGTGTTCAGGCCGTTCACTAAGGCAGAGCTTGTTCAGGTGCTCGACATGATCTTAATGGGTGTTAATAAAACGCTTGAACAGCAAAAAGTGCAGGTTGTTGTGGATGACGATGCTAAGAATTTCCTTGCAGAGAAGGGGTATGACCCAAGGATGGGGGCGCGGCCTATGCGCCGCGTCGTACAAAAAGCCGTCGAAAATACTATTGCCAAGCAAATGCTGACTGGGGCGGTGGGTGCGGGTGACACGGTGCGCATCGCGCTCGCGGACGTACAAAGGGTGTACGAAAATACGGCGCTCGCCCAGTCGATCACTGCGTAATGCGGGCCGGGCATGGTAAAAAAATTAGCATTAAAACTATAAAAAACATAGTATACTACAATCACAATGGCTAAATGGGATAACATTACATCTGTTGGCGATGTTGAAGATAGGCGCGGTTTAACGCCTGCGCTCGCTTTTACCGGTGGGGGCGGCCTAGTGGTTTTACTATTAACGCTCGGCCTTAATTACTTAGGGCTGAATGTTTCGCCAGATACGGTGTCTACGGTTATTAATTCGCTAGGTTCAACAAAAGCAGATACGAAATCGCAACCGGTTGAATTCCAGGGACAGGACGATTATGAGGTGTTTGTGTCTAAAGTGCTTGGCTCTACTGGTGAGATGTGGTCCGGTGTGTTTATTAAAAACGGCCTGACATACCAAAAGCCGCGCTTGGTTTTATTCAGGGAGCTAACTAATAGCGGTTGCGGCGTCGCGTCGTCCGCCGTAGGGCCGTTTTACTGCCCGAACGATCAGGCAATTTATTTGGATGAAACGTTTTTTGATGAGTTAAGGACGCGGTTTGGCGGTAATACTGGCGACGTCGCCCAGGCTTACGTGATAGCTCATGAAGTTGGGCATCACGTGCAATACCAACTGGGATTATTTGATAGCCAAGATCCGAATAGTCAATACGGTTCGATTGAAACGGAGCTTCAGGCCGACTGTTACGCGGGGGTGTGGGCGTATGCTGAAAACAAAAATGGTATGTTTGCAAATGGCGAGATCAACCAGGCGACTAGTGCCGCGAGCGCAGTTGGCGATGATAACATCCAGCAAAAAACGACCGGACGCGTTTCGCCGGAATCGTGGACACATGGCAGTAGCGCGCAGCGGGTGGCGGCATTTAATAAGGGCTACGTAACCGGCCAGCCCAGCCAGTGTGTCAATCTATCTCAGTAGGATACCGCTAAGGCAGTATGGGCGCGAGCGATAACTATCCTGAATCGCTAATTTGCCTATTGACGCCCATAATCGTAAGCATCATAATCAAAGCTAACCGTTTGATGAGGGCAGACAAAAAGGTAGTAAAGAAAAATGAGCAGGGGTACCGTTTATATGAGAGCGTTCGCATATAGGTTAAGGTCAGGCACTAATAAACAAAGATTTATCAGATTGAATAAGCGGATTGGCGTGG
The DNA here is from genome assembly GCA_937902525.1 of uncultured Candidatus Saccharibacteria bacterium. Lineage (GTDB taxonomy): Bacteria > Patescibacteriota > Saccharimonadia > Saccharimonadales > Saccharimonadaceae > Saccharimonas. The sequence goes on from CALEKV010000063.1 coordinate 3,071, forward strand.
TATTGTCTACCCTTGTTGTTGCGTGTACGGGGCTTGCCCAACCGGCGTTGGCTGCGCCAGGCGATGTTGCGTGGCGAGAAGGTGGCCCTGCGGAGGTAGTGGGCAATACGATGAACTGGCAATCCATTGCCTCTTCCGCGGATGGCAGTAAGTTAGCGGCGGTCGTGGATGGCGGGTCTGTCTATACGTCAAATGATTACGGTGCTACTTGGGTTAAGCAGACTGGTGCCGGTACGCGACGGTGGAGTGCTATTGATATGTCTGATGACGGTAGTAAGCTAGTGGCATCCTTTAACGACGGCGGCGGCTACATTTATACTTCGGTTGACTATGGCGTCACTTGGGCCGAGTGTACGGCGGCCGGCTTACGTAGCTGGACATCCGTTGCGTCTTCGGCTGATGGTAATAAGCTGCTGGCGGTAGTGAATGGTGGCTATATGTATACCTCTGTAGATTCTGGTGCGACGTGGAATGAGCGTACTGCTGCCGGAGCGCACGGTTGGTCATCTGTTGTGTCTTCTGCGGATGGCAGCAGGCTTACGGCGGCAGCCATTGGTGACTACATATATACCTCGGCGGATTCTGGTGCTACATGGGTGGCGCGTACGGCGGCCGGGTCGCGTTATTGGTCGAGTGTTGCTGCCTCTGACGATGGAACGAAAATAACGGGCGTTGACTTGTATTGGAGTGGTTATATCTACACGTCCGTTAATTCTGGAGCTACCTGGACGGAATATACTGCAGCGGGTCAGCGCCAGTGGACATCTGTCGCGTCTTCGGCCGATGGCACTAAGCTAATTGCGACAGGTTGGGGTAGCCCTGTTTATACATCAACGAACGCTGGTGCTAGCTGGGTGGAACAGCCTGGGGCAAATTCGCGCTATTGGTCGACCGCCGCTTCTTCGGCGGATGGCATTAAGTTGGTGGTAGCGTCCCGCTATGATTTTATATATACATCTGCAAATACCGGCGTAGCTTGGTCTGTGCGATACCCCGACATTTCATTGAGCCCTAATCACAACTGGCGCTCCGTCGCGTCTTCGGCTGATGGTTCCCGGCTTGTTACGGCCGTCTATAACGGCTATATTTATACGTCTTCGGACTTTGGTGATACGTGGGTCAAGCGCGATGCGGCTGGTTTGCGCAACTGGTACTTTGTTGCGTCTTCTGCTGACGGCAGTAAGCTGGTGGCCTCGGCGGTGGGTGGATATATTTACACATCGACCGATTTTGGGGTGACATGGGTGGAGCAAACGGCGACAGGCTTGCGTGACTGGCGAGTTGTTGCGTCTTCTGCTGACGGCAGCAAGTTTGTGGCATCAGTCTACGGTGGCTATATTTATACATCTTCTGATTCCGGCGTGACGTGGACGGAGCGCA
>CALEKV010000064.1 GCA_937902525.1 uncultured Candidatus Saccharibacteria bacterium
TTCATCTGTTAGCGTTTACGGTTTAGTTTTAGCGGGGTGGGCAAGTTATTCGCGATATGCTTTCATGGGTGCCCTGAGGGCAATCGCGCAATTAGTTTCATACGAAGTTGTTTTAACGCTTACCCTTTTTCCTGTTGTTCTTTATTCAGGTAGCTTTAGCTTTTTAGCGATTGTGCATGTACAATCCGAGTCGTGCTGATTCTTATTTCCGTGTTTACCTGCCGCAATGATGTTTTATATCATCGTATTGGCAGAAACGAATCGAACTCCGTTTGACTTACCGGAAGCTGAGGCTGAGCTGGTTTCGGGGTTTAATGTTGAATACTCATCTATTATGTTTGCGTTATTCTTTTTAGCGGAATATAGTAATATGATGTTAATGTCTGCTCTTTTTTCGATCCTATTTTTAGGTGGTTGGGCTGAGGGGACGTTATTGTTTGTTTTAAAGATTGTCGTAATGACGTACAGCTTAATTGCTGTTCGTGCCCTGGTTCCGAGGTACCGTTATGATCAGTTAATGTTTTTATGCTGACGTACTTTTCTGCCGTTATCTTTGGGTTTTTACGTTTTTGTTTTAGGTGTCTGCGTTGCCCTTGATGCAGCACCATACAACGCAGAATTACTTTTTAATGTTTGAGTGGGAGAAACTAGGGGTTGGGTATCAACTTACCTCTAATTTCACGATGCCTTCAACGTCGTATGAAACCAGTATCTCCTTAAATACGTTAGCAGCACTAACGCTTGGTCTTTCTCTGCCACAAGTAATCCAGCCTGCAATTTTTGTTGACAGGCGCGAATTGGTGGTTGATGTTAATGTTTCCGGCCTTCGTGCGGTATGTTTGTTTCTAAACAAAAGTAGCTTGTTTGCTTTTAAACTTCTTATTGATCTTGTTGTTTATGATCGACCAAACTACTATAATAGGTTTAGTATGAGTTATGTCTTATCTTCTATTCGTTTCGCAGCGCGTATGCGTGTTCGTACAGCCACTAATTCCGTTACTGCGGTACGGTCCATTATTGGTATTTACGCCAATGTTAAATGACTTGAACGCGAAGCGTTTGACTTTTTTAGCATTTTATTTATTGGTAACTGGGAGTTATGTCGAATTCTTTGTGATTACGGCTACCCCGGCTACCCTGGGCTTAAAGATTTCCTATTGTTCGGCTGAGCAACGACATTCCACTCGCACCCTGTTGGTGATATCATCAGCGAGGTTAAAGGTATGTTCGAAGCTTCGGGTTCGGCAACTGGGGGTTGACAAAACGATAACAGAAAACAAAATAAAATCGAAAAAATACTATGTTAGCTAAATTAATTGAACTTATCGCAACTTATAAAAAATTAAAAAATCAAGCAGTTTCCGTTGTTACTACATTAGTTTATCAGACACCAAAAGCATTAGCCCTTTTTGGGGGTTTATCGCTACGACTTTGATCCCTTTTGGCCAAAAAATATAGCGAGTCAATCGAGGATACTTTTGGACAAAAATTTCACTTTAGGGCGTCCTATATGCACTGCACGTTAGCAGCGTGAATGTACCCCCATACTGCAATTTTTGTCTACCGAACAGATTTCACTCTGTGAGAAAGCCCAGTCTTTTCATCGTTATTTATTGGCTCATCACTTATCAATTTATTCAGTTGCTTTGCGCTTTTTAGTCTGTTCGAGTGTATCAGTACAGGCTTTTTACGTTTACAGAGAGCTGACACTAAGGACCAACACCAGGGTTGATACGAGTCATTACTTTGACATCTTACCTTAGTCACAGTTTTCTTACTTCCAGATCTTCTTGGCGCGACTAGTTTATTCAACGTGGATACCGGTCTGAATACGATTTTAGTTGCAATGGTGCCGTTTACTATGTTACTTGCAAATCATAACATGATAAACGCTGAACCATTTAGAAATTTTGGTCAATTTGCAAAAGAGTTCTACAATGAGCGCCATATTCCTACAGAAACAGCTGAGCTGGTCTACTACAGGGCTGTTATTTTATTTGTTATG
>CALEKV010000065.1 GCA_937902525.1 uncultured Candidatus Saccharibacteria bacterium
TATAGCTTACAGTCTATTAATACAAATACGGCAGTGTTCTTTTTTGATCCACTGCACTGGGACTTTAGCGCGAGTGCCATGGGTGACGGGATTGCTACGTACTTAGCCAGCTTACCAAGTGGTGCTGCGCCGGTATTTTGCTTTGGCAATCATGATCAATCACGTATTGCCACCAGGTTTGACGGGCAAAACCAAGCGCGACTGATTGCAACATTGCAGCTTACTATGCCCGGTGTGCCGTGTATATACAACGGCGAAGAACTAGGCATGATAAACGGCTATATTCCAGCGGGCGAAGGCAAAGACGGTTTTGGTAGCGATGGTATGATGGCTGGCCGCGACCCCCAGCGCACGCCACTGCAGTGGAGCGGCGCGGAGTATGCTGGTTTTACTACCGTAAAACCGTGGTTGCCGGTCGACGAAAGTTATAAAGACATAAATGTACGGATTGAGCAGCAAGACAATACATCAGTATTAGCACTTTACCGCCACTTGCTGGGCCTTAGGCGGAGCGAGCAGGCTTTGCGCGTGGGCAAGTTTGCGCTGCTTGGGTATGACAATAATGTTTTAGCGTATGACATTAATCACCCAACTGGTAATTTTAGTGTGTTAATTAATTTTAATAGCTGGGAACATAATGTTAACGTGGGTGGTGGTCATGTGATTGGGTCATCCTTGAAAGTGCAGGGTAATACTGGTGTGCATGGGCAGCTAACCCTGTCGCCCTATGAGGCTATTATTATAAGAAAGGATAAATCATGAAAACTTGGGCAAATGTAAACGCACTGTATCAAATTTACCCGCGCAGCTTCAAGGATAGTGATGGTGATGGCGTGGGTGATTTACGCGGAATCATTGAGAACCTTGATCATATTCGCAGCAAACACAGAAGCCTTGGCATTGACGCCATTTGGATATCGCCGTTTTACACATCGCCGATGGTGGATATGGGTTATGACGTCAGTGATTATCGCGGCGTCGATCCAATTTTCGGCACCCTGAGTGATTTTAAGGAACTCATAGCAGAAGCGCACGCCAGGGGAATTAAGGTTGTGATTGATATTGTGCCTAACCATACTAGCAGCGAACACCCATGGTTTAAAGATGCGGCTAGCGGTCCAAATAGTGACAAACGTGATTACTATGTGTGGCATAAGCCTGCCGCAAACGGCGGATTGCCGAATAACTGGGTGAGCTTGTTTGGTGGTAGCGCCTGGGAATACGATGCTATGAGCGGTGAATATTATTTGCATTCGTTTTTTAAAGAACAGCCAGACTTGAACTGGGAGAATCCACGCGTCCGCGAAGAGATGAAAGACGTGTTGCGCTTTTGGCTTGACATGGGCGTGGATGGCTTTAGGATGGATGCCGTGAATCACATGGCAAAGGACTTGGAAGAATTTAAGGACGAGCCGTTGCGCGAGGGTGGCACCGAGGGTACGTACGA
>CALEKV010000066.1 GCA_937902525.1 uncultured Candidatus Saccharibacteria bacterium
GTCAAAAGTATCGTCGTAGCTTTCATCTATTTGACGTGGGTCGGAAACCTGAACCATAGCTAATTACCTTGCAGCGCCACCGTTGGTGTAGTGCTGATTAATTGTGTTTCGGTTTGACTGGCAATAACCTGGATGTGGACGTGATTTTGGCCGGCAAAAAACAGGCCTTGCCCTACTGGGAAATTAGCGAGGCGTTTGCGCTCTTCTTCGGTTAACTTAAATACATCGCCAAGCACATCTACAGCACTGCTGGATTGCTTTAGTAATAACTGCATGCTGGCATTAGCCACAATGGCGCGGCCCATTTTGCTGCCCATGAAATCTTCGACATCTTGCGTGATAGTAGTTAGGGCAAGGGCGTATTTACGGGCGCGCTTAGCTAAACTAAACATAAAGTTGGCGCTGTCATCATATTTCATCAATTGCCAGGCTTCGTCGACAATCAGCATACGCTTTTTTTGTTGACTACGTGTAATGTTCCAAATATGGCTAAGGACAATATACATGGCAACCGGGCGCAATTCATCTTCCAGGTCGCGTATATTAAAGACCACCATGTTATTGTTGATGTCGATATTGCTTTGTTGGCTGAATATACCAGCAAACGTACCAGTGGTGTATTTGCGCAGGCGCTGGGCTAGTTGTGGGCCGCTGCCGCCCATATGCAGTAATGTGTCGTACAAGTCGCCAATGGTTGGCGGTGTAGAATTATGTGTCAGCGGGTCACCAGTAATGCCGGCGCGTGCATAGGTATCAATTAAGGCTTGATCTAAATCGGCTTCTTCTGCTGGGGTCAATGCCGCCATGGACTGACCTTGGGCGGTGACTTGTGCGCCACCAAGCATTAAGCGCAACAAACCGTGCAAGGTAATTAGGTTGGCGCGTAAGGCGTCATCGGCGTCTTCCTTGTCAATCACTTTAGGAAGGTCAAATGGATTGATGCGGGTGTCACTACTAAGGCTTAGGCGGATATAGCTACCACCCACGGCGTCGCATAGTTTTTGATACTCGTTTTCTGGGTCGATAATTAATATATCACTCCCCATCATCATGCTGCGTAGAGCTTCCAACTTTACAGCAAAAGATTTACCGGCACCGGATTTAGCAAACACCACCATGTTGGCGTTTTCCAGTGTAAATCGGTCAAAAATGACCAGGCCGTTGTTATGCATGTTAATACCATACAGAATGCCGTTATCTTGGGTTAAATCGGCGCTAGTGAACGGGAAGCTGGTGCTGATAGCCCCGGTGTTCATGTTGCGGCGGATTTGCAGTTGGTCGCTCATTTGAGGTACAGTGCAGTTTAAGCCTTGTTCTTGTTGGCTGCTAGCTGTTTTACTGTAAACTAATTGCTGACCAAAAATGGTTTCAATGGCGTGTTGTACAAAACTGCGTTCATCTAAGCTGTCGCCATAAACTGTTACCTACAGGCCGTAGCGGAAAAACCGTTCGGCGCCAACTTGCAGCTGATCGCGCAGTTCTTCGGCGTCTTGCAGGGCAGCTTCGCGCCCTGGGTCGCGCACCTTGCCCTTTTCACCGGCAATTTGCATATCGGCCTCCAGCTGGGTAACCTTTTTGCGTAAGTTTTCTAATACGATTTGCGTATCAACCGGGTAAATAAACATGCTGATATCAATCACCTGGTCGATATTAATGATGCTACTAAGCCAACCTGT
>CALEKV010000067.1 GCA_937902525.1 uncultured Candidatus Saccharibacteria bacterium
TCATCGCAGGTTTCGACGGGGAAATAAAGCGTGAAAGCCTTATGTGACAAAAGTGTACGACACTATCAGTATGCCTATTATGTAAAGTGAAATTGCTTTGTTGCAATCAGCTTTATATCTTACCTAGCGATGTATGATAAGCTAATCGTTCAAAATATGCGATGTTGCGATCTATGATTGGATGGACAACATAATATATCGAGAAATCATGATTAGCATTCTTCAAAGCATTTCAAGAAAGAGTAGAATAGCTGAATTACGAGATGATTCCTCAATTATTGTCTGCATTTTGATGATAAGCACGTTTTGGGTTAATTTTGCGAATATGGGAAATAATACTTGCGTTTTTGACGGTTTCGGGGTAATATTCTAGTATGCCCGATGAGATACATGAACCTTGACAAGTTGATACTAGTCGCTTAGCTGGGAGTTAGCTATGCGGAGATATACCATTAAGGGCCAGTACGCAAAGTGGCGTGATCTGCGGAAAACAGCGTGGAGATCCTTCGGGGTTGCCTTACAAAAGCTACGACGTTATTCACTTGTGAAAATGCGTGACGTGAATATGTTATGGCGAAACTGTGTTAAACGCCTTAAGTTTCGAGTTTTAGTCATCAGATTTCAATGCTTACTTCTTGCAGACAGTCTAAAAGATGATTTTAGACAAGCTATTGTAAAAGATGAATCTAAAATGCTCTTTGTATCATTGATTTTTGTTTTTTTGCTTTGTGTGCTGCTAAAAATGGATATAAGGACTACGGTTTTAAATGCTTTATTCAGCTTGTTTCTTTCGCGCTTGTATAGTAGCTTCAAAAAAAATTAACGTTATATCTTGAACTTGAAATTCTTAACATGATTTAATTGGTTGATGTATCTCGGAGGGTAAATTCTTTAGAGCGACTAGTATCTAGCATTCTAAAATATTTTTGGTCAATAAGGGCTATCGAAATTCAAAATTGTTGATTTTTGTGATTACTTCTTAAGTAAACCAATCAAAGCGTCGCAGGTGATTATGATCACGTACGACGCTTTGATTTTTTTATGAACCGTACATTCTACCGTATTACCGCGCCGTACTGCGCCTCGCAGCTGCGCAGCACCTTCTCCACGGCCTTCTGCACCTCCGGCTCGGTCAGGGTGCGGTCACTCGCGCGCAGCAGCAGCGAGAACGCCACGCTCTTCTTGCCCTCGCCCAGCTGCGCGCCGCGGTACACGTCGAACATCTCAATGGATTCGAGCAGGGCTCCGCCCGCGCGGCGCATGGCGGCCATCAGCGGGCCTACGGCCACGCCTTCGTCCATGACCAGCGCCAGGTCGCGCGCCACGCTGGGGAAGCGCGGCAGGGGCTTCAGCTCGCCCATGG
>CALEKV010000068.1 GCA_937902525.1 uncultured Candidatus Saccharibacteria bacterium
GCTGTGAAAAACACGCCAGCACTACGGATAAGCTGGCTAACAACCACCCTTTCCGTACCGTTCACTACAAAAGTGCCACGGTCAGTCATCCATGGGTAATCGCCTAGGTAGATTTCCTGCTCTTTGACTTCGCCCGTTACTTTATTAGTCAACTCCACGTTAACCATCAAAGGCGCATCAAAAGTAACATTGTTTTCCTTTGCATATTTTTCACTGTTTTTTGGTTCTTGGAACGCGTATTCTTTGAAGCGTATTGCGAGCTTTTGCCCCGTGTAATCTTCGATTGGATTTAGTTCCGCAAAAATCTCGCTTAAACCACTTTCAACGAAATCTTTCCAAGACTCTTTTTGGTGATTTACAAGATTTGGCAACTCCAAAGCATCGTCTTTAGTAAAAAAGACACGTGTGCTTTTGGATGTTGCTGCGCGATTGGCTTTGGCCATGCAGTCTCCCCTTGCTTAATTAGTTATGGTTGTTACGTACGCGGGACTACACAAGGCTACCAACAGCAGTTGTGGGTCAAGACACTGCCACCCTGGGACCTCGCATACCCCTTTGGCGCCGAAGCGTACACTAACATAGGTTTAACGGACACCAAAACGCCACGCCATAGGCGCTGTATCCAATTGACCCACATTATACTATCTTCATTACTTTTAGTATAAAGCCTTACAACGTGAGCGTCAAGCCGTTTTTTATGATTTTGTAATGACTTCGTCAACAATGCCATACTGCTTGGCTTCTTTAGCGCTCATCCAAAAATCACGCTCCATGTCTGCCTTCACCTTATCTAGCGACTGCCCGGTGTTATGCGCCATAATTTCTGCCGTTTTTTGCTTTAACGCCAGGGCTTCACGCAAGCTGATTTCTTGATCAGTTACCTTACCTTGTGTGCCACTGCTGGGTTGGTGAATCATCACGCGGGAATTCGGCAAAACAAAGCGTTTACCTTTGGCACCAGCTGCCAGTAAAAATGCGCCCATGCTGGCTTGCAAGCCGATACCGTACGTGGCAACATCTGGCTTAATAAAATTCATAGTGTCAAAAATAGCCAGCCCGTCATACACGCTACCGCCTGGGCTATTGATATATAGGCTGATATCTTTACTTGGGTCTTCATTAGCAAGGTGCAATAGCTGCGCCACCACCACGCTTGCAGTGGCCTCGGTTACTTCTTCATTCAAAAAGATAATCCGCTCTTCTAGTAATCGGGAATAAATGTCGTACCCGCGCTCCCCATCGCGTGTCTTTACAATCACATTTGGTACTAAATAATTGTTTGGTTTCATATTTACCATTGTACGCTACAATTAGCACTCGTGCAAGCAGAGTGCTAATTAATCATACAGTAGTGGATATACTTGCGATTATGTGGTATAATAATCACTAGCCGCACAACCTATCGGAAGGGGCAGAGATGCCGGAGCAAAGGAGGAACAAGCGTCGGCCGAACATTATGTCAGTTGTGGCAACGATTGCCGTCGCCATCATACTGATCGCATTGACAATAAACACCGTTGTCGTGTACAAATCGCCGGCGGTGGGGGTGGACAACAGTGCCATGAGGTTCGTTGGGAGTCTATTCGTCGGCCTCGTGAACGCGACACCACTAATCTTTATCATAATCATAGGCGTGCTCATTGCGTCACAGATCGACGTCTGGCGACGTAAGGGCGAATAGTGGCCGCCAAAAGGGCGCGACTGGGAACATCCCGGTCGCGCCCTTATTCATAATTAAACGCAACTACTTGCTATTCAACTCTACTAGCTTATCAACCGTCAGCTCAGTGGCTAAGCGATTGGCAATATCACGTTGCACATCCGGTGTGTCCAGTTGCTTGATCATCTGCGGCTGATTAGCATATTGCGCGCGATACATACTCAGGCGTTCATTCAATAGTTCATCAGTTACGGTGATTTTAAGCTGCTTGGCAAGTTCATTCAAAACCAAGCTAGCCTTAACACGCTTTTCGGCCAGCGGCGCAGCTTCCTTCTGTTCCCAATCGGCTAAATCTTTATAACCTTTACCCTCAATATACTGGTCCATAGTGTTGCCGCTATACATTAAGTTTTGCATCATATCTTGTTTGATAGATTTTATTTGATCGTCAACCAATATTTTTGGTGCTGATACCTTGCTCTTATCAACCAATTGCTGAATGAGGTTATCGCGCACACCATCCATGGCTTCCCGTTCTTTTTGCGCCATTAACTCAGATTCAATGTCTTTACGTGCATCATCCATGCTGGTAAAGTCGCCGATTTTTGCAGCTAACTCGTCGCTCTCTTCTGGTGCCGTCACCTCCTGAAGTTTTTTGAGCTTAACCGTAAAGACAACCTTTTGACCAGCCAATTCCTTTGAATTGTACTCCTTAGGAAACGTCAGCGGGACGTCGAACTCTTCACCAACAGCGTGGCCCACAATCGCTTCTTCAAAACCAGGTATAAATGATTTACTGCCCAGCCCTAATGAGTAATCATTACCGCTTCCGCCAGCAAAGGCTTCACCGTCTTTTTTACCGACAAAATCTATCGTAGCCTCATCGCTTAGCTTTGCCTTGCGTGTCACATCTTTTTTCTTGGCAAACTGCTGCTTAATACGGTTCAAGACATCGTCAATATCACTTTTTTCAACCTTAACTGCCGGTTTACTAAACTTTAGTTTTTGGTAATCGCCCAGCTTCACTTCAGGCAAAACGTCGCTTTCAGCTGTGAATTCAAGCGTGTCACTTGGCACAAATTTTTTGATTTCAACCTCTGGCCTGTCTAACGGCAGCAAGTTATTTTGTACATATGCATCAGCAACCGATTTATTAATCGCAACGTTGGTCGTTT
>CALEKV010000069.1 GCA_937902525.1 uncultured Candidatus Saccharibacteria bacterium
CCAGTGTGGCTTGCCAAAGCAGATGGCGCTTGAACTATTCAAGCCGTTTGTTATCAGCTGGTTAATACGCAATGAATATGCACACAATATCCGCAGTGCCACCCGCCTAATTGAAGCTGGTGATGCTGTAGTGTGGGACGCCTTAGATGAATGTATCAAGGGTAAGTACGTGCTGCTAAACCGTGCACCATCCTTGCACCGCCTAAGCATTCAGTCGTTCCAACCGGTGCTGGTTGAAGGCAAGGCCATTCAGCTACACCCGCTTGTTGCAACTGGCTTTAACGCTGACTACGACGGAGACCAGATGGCCGTGCACTTGCCATTGAGCGATTCCGCTCAGCGCGAAGCACGCGAGCTAATGAGCGCCACCAATAACTTGCTAAAACCTGCCGATGGCAGCCCAGTACTGAACATCAACCAGGACGTGGTTTTGGGCAATTACTACCTTACGTACGAAAAACCAAGTGTGCAAACCGATCGCGTCCAGGTGTTTGCTGGCAGCCGAGATGCCGAGCTAGCCTATGACATGGGCAAGCTGCACCTGCAAGCGCCAATCCGTATTCGTGCTAAAGGCCAAGTACGCAACACCACTTTGGGTCGCGTGTTCTTTAATGAAATCTTGCCTGAAGATTTTCCGTACAACAACAACGTGCAGAACAAAAAAGAACTTAAAAAGGTCCTGGCGCAGATATTTAACAAATATGGCGCTAATGAAACCGCTTTGATTGCCGACCGCATGAAAGGCTTAGCGTTCCGTTTTGCAACTGTTAGTGCGGTAAGTACTAGCATGAACGACTACCTTAGCTTTGACGAAATCGGCGAATTTGTGGCTGAAGGCGATGCTAAAGCCGCTGTGATTTCTGACCAGTACGATGAGGGTTTGATCACCGAAGACGAGCGCTATAACCTCACGGTTAACAACTGGCGCGCTGTCGACGGCAAGGTGGAAACATTCCTGAAGGAACAACTTGCGCATATGGACACCAGCGTTTCAACTATGGTGAACAGTGGTGCTCGCGGTACCATTAGCAACGTCAAACTAGCCAGTGCCATGATTGGTATCCAGGTGGATGCCAACAACCGTGAAATCGAGCTGCCAGTGCGCA
>CALEKV010000070.1 GCA_937902525.1 uncultured Candidatus Saccharibacteria bacterium
GGAGCTGGTCCGTCGTTCGCGTCTCAAGCCGTTCGGGCAGCTCTCGCAAGCACAGTCGGCATATGATGACATCATCCGTCATATCGCGAAGAAGATAAAACGCCATAAAGCATCTGGTAAGCATCCCCGAAAAAGTGTAAAATAGCCACGTCCGGCAGTGTAGTTTGCCGCGTATTCCTGCGGATGTGGTGAAATGGTAGACACGCCAGTTTTAGGAGCTGGTGGGGCAACCCGTGGAGGTTCAAGTCCTCTCATCCGCACCATGAATACTTATTGCGCGACGTAATTACGTATCGGAATGACGATTGCGTATCCTATGATTATATGCTATAGTACAGTTTGATTAAGGAGCTACTATGTCAGCAGACAGAGAATTAATTGGAACTGGTGCTAGGTTCTCAGAAGTTTTAGAAACAAAAATTGAAGCAAATGAAGGTGTATTTGAAGATCCATATCCATTCTTGCGAACTGCTCTACGAGGGCTTGCTAAGAGACTTAGTCCTGAGGTTGTCCCTATGGGCTTTTTAATGGCGACAGAACTATATATTTATGATATTAATTCGGGTAAAGACGGGTTTACAGGTGAGCCAATGCCAGCAGATGTCGTTGGTATGCCCCCAATGATGAATGGAATAGTTCGACTAGTAGCATCTGACATTGCGCGCGAAGCGTTTGGCGAAGAATTTAGTGATGCCGTACTTAAAATACAGCAAGAAGTCGTTGCAAAATCTAACAGTCACGCTGAGTAACAACAGCTTAGATTCAAACGGCTTCTAGCGAGAGTAATAACAGGCTCTTATCAGAGCTGATACTGCAGTCTAAATAGTGAGGGGTTTCTAAGATGTAAAATCCAGTCTATAGCTGGACTACTTAGTAGCCAATAACTTATATTCCCTAAAGATTCAAGACACCTGTCATCAGGTGCACCATGATTCTATTTCATGGACTGTGCTACGCTTTTTGGGCGAGTCGCTTTGCTTTCTTGGCGTTTTCGGCTTTTCTCATCTCCAGGACGCTTGAAATAACTGCCGTTGCGATGAAAACCAGTCCGAGACTGCCGACCATCCACTCCGGCGGTTCGACGTGGTAGAGCTTTATGAGCATGACCATGCCGAGTGCGAGAATGGCCCAGTGCGCGCCATGCTCAAGATAGCGATATTTGCTGAGCACTCCTGCTCGCATTAGATAAACGGTGAGTGAGCGGACCCAGATAGCACCAGCACCAAGGCCGGCGATGATAAGCAGCACATCATTCGTAATGGCAAATGCACCGATAACACCGTCGAGCGAAAACGAAGCATCCAGGACTTCTAGATACATAAACGATCCGAATGCCGCCATGCCGACCAGCTCGGCGGCTTTCGACTGCCGCTTTTCGAAAAATGCGCCGAATATTTCAAGGCCCATATGCAGCATCGTCCCCAAGATAGAGGCGACGAGTACGGTCATTTTGTGCTTGTCATCGACGGTGAAATACAGCAGCATCGCCACGGCCAACATGACAAACGCCTTGAAATTCTCGTAGCTGCCGGCACGGGCGAGCCGCTTTTCGATACGCTGTAGCCAATGGATGTCTTTTTTGCGGTTCATGAAGTAACTGATACCAATCATGGTGAGGAATGTCCCGCCGAATGCGTCGATAGTCGGCGCCGCTTCATGAAGTGTCTCGCCGTACTCTTTCGGATGATGCAGCGCGAGATCGACGACTTCTTTAGCACCATTTCCCGAAGTAAGCATGACGATCAGGATAGGCAGCAGGAACCGGACCACAAATACGGCGATAAAAATACCAACCGTCAGGAACAGTGTCTGCCAGAACTTTGACATGCGGGCGAGCACACGGCTGTTGATGACGGCGTTATCGAAACTGAATGTCACTTCCAGGACGACGAGGATGGTGAAAAGCCAGAGGCCAAGCGCACCGTTATGGAAGATGACCCAAGCACCGAGGCCGAGAGTGATGAGTGTCGATACCAGAAATATGCGTAGCGGATGTGCGGAGTGGAATTTTTTCATACCCACCTACTATAGCAGATGAACATTACAGCGTGATATGATGAGAGGACAATAAGGAGGGGCAACATGATTTGGATTCTTTTGGGTATTTTCGTCATTATTCTGCTGACGGGTTTGTTCACCGTACGGCAGCAGACGGCGGCTATCGTTGAGCGGTTCGGCAAATTCAAAAAGATATCCTCCGCCGGGCTGAATTTCAAAGTCCCTCTCATCGATAAAATCGCCGGCCGGCTCAGTCTTCGCGTCCAGCAGCTCGACGTGCGTGTCGAGACCAAAACCAAAGACAATGTTTTCGTGTTCGTCGTCGTGAGCGTGCAGTACTATGTGCTGCCGGCGAAGGTCATCGACGCGTTCTATCGCCTGCAGAACCCGCAGGAACAGATTACGGCGTATGTGTTTGATACCGTTCGTGCCCGTGTGCCGAACGTCATGCTCGACCAACTTTTCGAGACTAAGGATGATATCGCAAATGCCGTGAAGGCTGAGCTAGACCAAGTCATGGATGACTTCGGCTATGGCATCGTCAAGGCGCTCGTGACCGATATCGATCCGGACGCCAAGGTCAAAGTCAGCATGAACGAGATAAACGCCGCCCAGCGTCTGCGTGAGGCCGCCATCCAACAGGCAGAGGCGGACAAAATCCGTGTCGTGAAAGCTGCCGAGGGCGAAGCCGAATCGAAAGCGCTCCAGGGACAGGGCATCGCGAACCAGCGCAAGGCTATCATCGAAGGATTGAAAGAATCCGTCGAAAATTTCAGCAGTGCCGTCGACGGCGTGAACAGCCAGGACGTCATGAACCTCGTCATGATGACACAGTATTTCGATACCCTCAAGGAACTGGGATTAAGCGGCAAAAACAGTACCATTCTCATCCCGCACAGCCCGAGCGGCATGGGCGACATCAGTGAGCAGATGCGCAACGCCATGATTACCGCCGAGCAAGTGGGCAAAGCCAGCAAAAAGACCCCCGCGGCGTAAGTAATCTGATCATCTTATATGATTATTCCGACTCTCAATCCCCTATTCTCATAAATGTGAGAGCTTAATCAGGCAATACTCTTTGAAGTGATGTAGCTCCTCTGTTATCTGACTGCAGCAGCGAATCCCAACGGTAGCATTATGTAGGAATGCATCAACAGGAGTAAAAAGCTTGACATTATTTGCAAAATAGTCATAATGCCAAAGTAAGAATAAGTACACCAAGAAGGAAGAAAAGGTATGTATACAATATTCGACAGGATTGCTGGTGCTGAGCCGGAAAGAATGCCACTGGAAGAAAGAAAGGCGATTGCCGCAAGGGCTGCGGCATACTGG
>CALEKV010000071.1 GCA_937902525.1 uncultured Candidatus Saccharibacteria bacterium
GACCACCGAGATCTACACTCTTTCCCTACACGACGCTCTTCCGATCTACCCATGATTGCCAAAACTTCACCCTGCTTCACATCGAGCGATACGCCATGTAGTATTTCAGTCACACCATATGATTTTTTGATATTTTTTGCGCTAATTATATTTATTGGCATAGTTCTTCCTTTAATTTAGTTAATCGCGAGCTAGTTAGGTCGATCCATCTAAGATCGGCTTCAATATGAAAGATAGCATGATCAATCAGGAGCCTTGATGCCATTGTCGCCTCGCGACGCTTTTTAGTCAGTTCGCGCATGCGTTCTATGTGCGCATGGCGCTGATTATCTAAATATGGCGCAGCGTCACCATTCTCCATGATGGCAAGCACGGTTTTCATGTACAGTGTAGCCTGCAGCTGTGCCGACGGCGCTTCGGGTGTTTTGAGCCAGAGGCGCAAAGCTTGCTCTCCCTGCGAGGTAATGGCGTATTTTACGCGCTCTGGCCCACCGCTAGATTCTATGTCAGCAACTTCCTCAACCTTTTTGTCTCGTTTCAGTCGCGATAAAGTCGAGTAAATTTGACCGGCTAAAATGCTCTTATCGCTACCAAAGAGCTTGTCATAAATCTTCTTGAGTTCATATCCGTAGTTGGGGGCTTCGTTGAGTATACCGAGGAGTGCATATTGTGCGTTCATAGTTCAACTATACACCAAGTGCATAGTTACGACAAGTTGCGAGAACTAAATTAACCATACCTGTTCTTCACTTACTGCCTCATTATACGTACCGAGCAAACCCGTCAAGGTCGTTCGTCCCATTGGTAAACGTCAAAGGGCGCTCCACCTTGACAGATTTGCCTTGCGGCACCGTGTTTTGACCCCGTTACGTAAAGTAAAGGAGAACAAAATGAACGTAGCAGAAATGCAACCACAAACTGTAACCACCGAGTACAACGGGTGGGGTAATCGAGAGACGTGGATCGTCAACCTGTGGATGACAGGCGACCAGGGCTATCACGAACAATTGTGTGAGATTATTTCGTCACACGACAGCCTCTACGACCAGGCTGAAGCGCTTGAGGACTGGGTTCGGTTCGAATACGACGGTGAGTATTCGAGCCTGTGGGCAGATCTCATAAACAATTCACTTGCGGAAGTGGATTGGTATAAGATCGTTGAGAGAAATCAGGAGTAATTCTGAGATATCCTGAGCATGACGGGAAAAGGCTCAAGTGCGAAAAAACATTGCATTAAAAAAGCCCCTCGAAGGGGTTGATTATGACAAGCTAGGAATAGGTCCCTTGCGGGCGGGGGCTGTTCGCCCCCGCCCGCTCGGTGTCACTTCTTCTCGCCACCCAGTCGGGGGGTGTCGATGGGGAGGGGGTTGTCGCTCTGGATGTAGTTCAGGTCGGTCTCGACGAGCGTTCCATCAGAGGTGAAGAAGAACACGCCGTCATCGGCGCCGCTGTTGTACGTGCCGTTGTCCTTGGCGGAATCGACCACGTAGCGGTCACCGCCAGTCCAGGGCTGGATGATGTCATTCTCGGGAGCCAGCTGTGTGCCGGCCGGGTAGACACCGCCCTTGATCACGTAGTAGCCGACGATCTGACCGAACGACATGAGGTACACGTAGCGAACGGTGTTGGCGTCCTCTTCGCGCTTCAGTCGCTCCTGCTGCGCGCGAAGACCCAGCGAGTCCTTGAGGGTGACACGCTCTTGCTGGTCCTTGCGCTCCTCGAACTCGGAGTTCATGCCACAGGCGCTGAGCCCGATGAGCATTGCGATGGCTGCAGCAGCCGCGGCGATGCGACGGATGAGTTTCATGGTCAGTTCTCCTTGCAGTCGGTCGCCTTGTCGGCGAGAGGTCCTTCGGTTTCGATCTTGCTGGGCAGGTCAGCGGAACGGAAGTCCTCAGAGAGGAACGATCGCGCATCCGCGTTGTAGTCGGACACCACCGACAAGCAGTAGCTCTGCAGGCCGGTGTAGGTCTGCTTGGCCGTCTTGTCCGTCGGGTCGTCCTTCCACATCTTGTAGGCGTTGTTGATCTTGACGTCGGTCGCCT
>CALEKV010000072.1 GCA_937902525.1 uncultured Candidatus Saccharibacteria bacterium
TGGTGAGGCCGATGCGATTGTGTGCGCCGTGGAAAACACGATTTACGGAAGCATTAACGAGGTATATCAGCTGATCGAAGATTGCTCTGCCCCTCTTGTTGGCGAGGTCAAACTGCAAATCAACCAGCAGTTGATTGCCCGGTCAGATGCAACGCCAAAAACCATCACTGAAATCTATTCGCATCCAGTCGCCTTGGCGCAGTGCCGAAAGTTTTTAAGCGCACAATATCCTAACGCCGAACTGATTGAATATTTTGACACGGCAGGTGCCGTAGAGTTTGTAAAGTCGCTTAATGCCAACACCGCCGCAGCCGTGGCCGGCGAACAAGCTGCAAGATTATACGGTTTACCAATTATTGCTAAAAACATCCAGGATAACATGCATAACCATACTCGCTTTTTAGTCCTACAAGATAACGACACAAGCCCGCAGGCAAACCGTGCCGCGCTGGTTATAACCACCGCCGACAAACCAGGCGCTCTTGCCGAAGTTTTGAACATTTTTGCCACTAACAGCGTCAACCTGGAGAAGCTTCAGTCGCAACCAATCATCGGCCAACCATGGGAATACAAATTTTACCTGGTAGTAGATACCACCGGTAGCAAATTACGTAAAATCGTCTCCCAAATTGAAAAGAGCGACCATGCGGTCACTCTTTTGGGTGAATACGTCGGCGCATAATTATTTGTTCAACGCTTTAGATATTTGTTTTTAAACCCAACCGCAAAATATCCCACCGCTATGAGTATTAAGCCAGCAAACATCAGCGCAATCGGCCAACTAAAAGACGTCGCAAAATAGCGCCCGGTTATCGTAAAGATGTAAACAACTAACCATATTACCGCAATCAAGAACATGCCGCCTGAACGCAGTTTTGTGCTACCGTACAAAATTACCGCCAGTATACCAGGTAACAACAACGTCCACATAATCGCTGTCGGATTTTTGCTCGCGTTAGACAACGCATAAACCCCGCCCAAAATAAACATCGCCCCAAAAGTCGCCAAAGCACCTTTCAAAATCTTCCGCCATGTACCCTGCCAAGCATAAGCAAGCGCAAGGTACGACACACCCACAATAATGCTAGCGTATGCAAATACGTTTGACGAACTATACAGATATAGAACATTAGACGCAATAATCACTGTCCAAAATAGTATTGTTGCAAAAAACACGGTGAAAAAACTCAACACCACGCGGCGTAACTTATAATCAGAAGCCACGTATAGCGCAGTCAGCAAAGTAGCCATCACCGCCCAAGCCCACTTGTTGTCTAGCGTATGCAAGGTGTACAGCAGCACCCCAGCACCAACGCTCAGCGCATAGGCCGCTATTACCTGAAAGGCATTGGCGGCGCGCTCGTACTGACCTTTAGCCATCAAATAGGTTGCCGTACCATAAAACCCGGCGCCCACACCAAGCGTTAAAATAAGGCGCGATACAGTGCCTAAGTAGGCCCAGTTCTGGCCAATCAAAAAAGACAAACCAATCACGACAATTACCGCTCCGATATAGGATAGCACCTCTGTCATACTAAGACTCCGTAGCCCGGTTGGCTCCGCCTTTACCGGCACGGCGACAACAGATGGCGCAACTTGCACTGGGCCTTCAGCTGGTGTGGGCACGTCGCCTACTACAGTTGCAATTTCATCAATTGAGATATCAGCCTCTTTAGCAAATTGCCTAATAGCTTCAAGGGCCTGTTCTTTACTAAGAGCCATTACTGGACCCACCCCACAAATGTACCGCCCGAATACCGGCTACTTGTGGTTGTTTGCAGTTCGCCAAGCTCCACTGAAGCACCCTTACCCTTCAGGTAATAGTTGTCATCGCTGCCATAGTCGCCAGCAAACCAGAGACCGCTGCCACCACCCCGCTCGAGCGTATAGCCATCCGGTGAAATCCGCTCGTCTGAAAGTTTTAACGCAAGCGCCTGCTGTTCAGTCAACTTGATACTCTTTTTTGCTTTAACATCGTAACGGTAAAAACTGAACCGCTTGTACACCGCCTCACAGTCCGCATCAGGTTGCCTGTATAGCATCACATCGCTCGAGCCTGTCGTAGCCTCGCTTTTGGTGTATTGCGCAGGCATAGGCAACGGCTCAATACTGCCACCAGCCTGGCTGCACGCACGCTTGAGCGAGCCGCCTTCTAAAACAAAAGCGTCGCCCAACCTGGCGTAATCTTTCGCCGTATAGTAAACAAAATCATGCTGTGGCCGCGCCAATAGCGACGGCAACCACGCCGTTAATATGACAACCAATAAAAACAGCACTGGTACACCAATAGCGAGTATAATTGGCAAACGCGACTTTAAGGTAAGTTTATCCATAGCCCTTATGATAATTCAAAGGGCAAGCAAATACTAGATAGATTCATCACTAATGCTACTGGTGGCATCTAAATCTGCTATGCTGCTGATCAGCACTTCGCGCGGGCGAGCACCATCAGCTGGACCAATAATGCCTTGTTCTTCCATTTCTTCCATAATGCGCGCCGCCTTAGAATAACCAATACGCAACTTGCGCTGCAACAAACTTGTACTAGCCTTACGCATTTCCACTACCACCTGCACCGCATCGCGGAACTCGTCATCGCCGCTGCCATGGTCAAAGTCCATCACCACACCGCCCTTGCCATTCATCTGCACCGGTTGGCTGATGATTTCATCGTTATACTGCGGCTTGCTTTGCATACGCAGGTGGTCAGTGATTTTCAAGACCTCATCCTCCATCACCCAGGCTCCCTGTATACGTTTTGGTTTAGGCATGGTGGCGGTTTTCATCAACATGTCACCCTGACCCAACAGTTTTTCAGCACCGATTTGGTCCAAGATGGTACGGCTATCCACCTGACTAGCCACGGTAAAAGCAATGCGCGCCGGAATATTAGCTTTAATTAAGCCAGTAATGACATC
>CALEKV010000073.1 GCA_937902525.1 uncultured Candidatus Saccharibacteria bacterium
TGTCATACGCAAGATCGATCGGCGCAACAACTTCAGGGGGCAAGTTACGCGGAAAAGCCGGCAGCTTACGCTGTTGTTCGGCTATCCGTTGTTTTGCGCCTTCTTGAGCCAACGCATCGCCCAAAAAATCGGCGTGCGTGGGTTCCTTGTAACGCTTCAGCACGGTGGCAGCATTAATTTTGAATATCTCTGCCTCACCACCTACCCCGATAAGCATCCCCGCGTTCAGGCGGAGCGGCCTACCGTTTACCACAGTCTTAGCCATTATTCCTCCTGTAGTTCTGGGATACGCCTTCCGACAATAAGCGTCGTGTCATCGTGCAACAAACCATGCTCCGGGTTGCTAAGCGGCCAGTCGCGCCCTACCAGTCGGAGTTGCCGGCTCACTAAATCTGGGTTGCCCCTAAAATAGCGGTCGTCAGTCCAAAACTGATCAATCGGGCCAACCAGGCGGTCGATCCCCGGCATCATTCTTGCTTCATGTCCGACAAAATCGTCAATCCCGTCGGTTCCGATCAAAAATGATGTAAGATCACTGGTAGCAAGCTCAACGACCGGCGCAAGGCGAACCTCACGCACATCAATCTTGAGCTCATTTTCCAGCAAGCCATACGCGATGTACGGTGGCATGTTACCTGCAAAGGGGCCAAGTGGCAAGTGGCACCCGTTCACATAAATCGTGCCATCACCACAGGCAAAAAACGTTGCCTTTTTGGGCTCAAGCACCACGCCAACAATCGTAAAAAGAAAGTACTCTTCTACAACCCGTCTGAAATCACCGCCCAAGTTTTGGGCCAGCAAGTCAAGCTGCGAAAGCACATGACGCTGGGTTTTTTGCCAATCAATAGTCCGATAGGCCCCATAGGCACGTGCAATTTGTTCTGCGACCAGCCGGGCCCCCAACTGGGAACCGACTTCGGTTTTTGCTCCGCTGCCGCATCCGTCCGCGACTACTGCGACTGTCAAGTCTGAGTAGCTTTGGATTACATAGGAATCTTGGTTGTTTTTGTTCACCATGCGGTGATCGCGTCCAACCATACTCCCACCCGCCAGCTGAAATACCGGGTTCATAGTCACCTCTTTTCGTGTAATACAAGTTGTTAAGCTACAAGGAGCGTTACGTGCTCGCCTGGCTCCGTGCGCTTCCGCGCCCTTTCGGGGAAAGCTTCAACGTCTTTGATCGTTGATAGTGTTAATATAACACTAAGTAAAATACAAAGTAAATAGTAAATGTAAATATTACAATAATTACCCAAAAGTGCCTTGCCGCTATAGAGGATTTTCACAAATAAGTAATGTATTGGTCACCGGCTGATTCACTCCAATTAGCTTACCGCCGTGCATATCATATACTTTCGCGGCGGGTTTAAAACGGTTCTTAATAAGCCATTCGTTTTGCACCGGCCTAGTGCCCTCTTTTAGCGTAAAGCCGGCTGCTTGCACCTCGGCGCACCACTGTTTATGCGAAAAGAAACAAAAACGTTCGTGCATCTCACTTTTCCAGCTATCAGTGTAATCTTTTTTTGCTAAAAAATCGCATAGGTCGCCATGGCGCATTACGTAATACTCTACCCCGTCAACCAGCTCGGTTTTATAGGTCATACCATCACCTTCATCGTACCTAAAATCGTGCGCAAAACGTTCAAATCGCGCCGCGCTGCTAAGAGACCGCAAAAATTCAGCCAGCTGAGTACCTTGCAGACCCCACTGCAAATCGGTGGGGTTATCACCATCAGTTTCCGTAAACAGCACATACACTTCCTTTTCTGGATCGTCCGGACCTACGACGTCGTAGTTAATACACACACCACCCGGTGCGCACATTTGGTAAGCTCGTGTCAAAAATCGTTTTAGTTCGCCCCTGCCCATATACGATTCAACTTCATGCGTAAGCGCCATTGTAATAACCGTATTTATACTGCTGGGCTCGAACAACTCCGCCTGCATAATATTACGCTGGTAAAAGAACATGTTTGCGTCGCCAAACTCCCCATTTGTTTTACGCTGTAAACAGATCTCGTACAGCGGGCGCGCAACTTCAACGCCATAAAAATCGCTTTCAAACAACTTGGGAACTTCGCTCAGTAATTTAAGTGTTTGACCAGTAGCACACCCCACATCAACAATCTTACCCGGCATAACATAAGGTGCAATGTCATTTACTTTACGCCATGCGTTATCTTCAAAGGCTTGCCGGTACATTGCGTAGTCGCGTGTTTTTGTGATATCGCCATCATCGTTTGCGATCAGTGGGTCGGCAAAAATTTCTTGTATATAGTCAGCTAAGCGGTATGTTTTATAATACTGCACGGCTGCCGGCAGCATAGCAGCCGCAACTGTTCTGTCCTGGCTCCAATCGCCTTTACTACCAATGATTGCCTCTACAAGACTCCATGGCAATACCTCGTTTAGGCCACGCTCGGCGCTGTCAATAGCAAACCCCAGGTTTTCATATTGCGCAGTGACCGCCTGGGTTGAACACACAACCAGTGTATTACCAGGAGTTAAAGCCAGCTGGCCACCAGTTTGGGTACGAATCTGTTCGATTACATAGTGCGCAAAATTTTGTTTATAGCCCTGGTTCGGAATTAAAAAAACCTGGCTTGGTAACGTTTCGCTTGCGGCAATGTATTCCAACATTCCCAGGCGCCGCAAACCGCTGAGCGGATTGCGCTGCGTGCCGCCATGATCGGCTGATGTTACCGCCCATATCACCTGCGCACCTGGGTGCTTGTTGAGTAACTGTTTTAAATACACAGTCTGGAACTTGGTAATAGTATGGTGCCGGCCAGGCATCAGTAGATACTGTATACTTGAAGCGTTATTGGCACTGTGCATGGTTTTAGTATACCCCTAAACTGGTTTGATTTATGGATTCCACGGATTGTCCAAGCCAGTTTCACCCATCAGCCGGTCGG